>CACZSM010000166.1 GCA_902783815.1 uncultured Ruminococcus sp. | reverse complement strand
CTATCTATGTTGTCAAGGGAAAAGTCAGCCTTACGGCTGACGGGCAATTCATCCCAACGCCTTAGAGGCGGGGGACTTCTTGCCCATTTAGGTTAAAGGTTAAAAGTAAAATGCCCCGGCACAAAAGTGACGGAGCATTCATGGAGACTACTGGACTTGAACCAGCGACCTCTTGCATGTCAAGCAAGCACTCTCACCAGCTGAGCTAAGCCTCCGATTATTAAATGTGCCCCGACACAGAGGTGACGGGGCATCAGTGGAAACAATAGGGCTCGAACCTATGACCCTCTGCTTGTAAGGCAGATGCTCTCCCAGCTGAGCTATGCTTCCAGACGAATCATCAGTTCCATTACCGGAACGATTAGTATTATAGCATAGCCATACAGAAATTGCAAGAGTTTTTTTAAAAAAAACAGAAAAATTTTTTCATTGTAGAGGTTCCCTGTAGTAAGACGATCAGAAAAGGCTTTTTATTCCAAGGGCTATAAGTACGATACCACCTATTATTTGTGCGCTTGCGGGTTCGATACGGCTCAGACCTTTACCGGAGATGTACCCTATAATTGAAAGTATAAATGTAATTCCACCGATAATACCTGCTGCGCAGAGAAGCTGAGCGTAATTTTCTATACCGGCAGTAGATGGAAGAGCGATTCCGGCGGCGAGGGCATCAATACTTGTTGCAACAGCCATAAGCAGAAGCAATTTAGGAGTGATGCAGCGTTTTTCCGGCTGACGGAACTTATCACGGCTGTCGGCGATCATTTTTATTCCAAGAAATACGAGTATAACAAAAGCGGCAGTATTCTGATAAATACCGAGGAATCTGCTGCCGGTCTTACCGATGCTCCAACCGAGAACGGGCATAAGCATCTGGAACAGAGCAAAAGCAGAAGCAGCAGCGGCAGCAGTCACAGAGCCGCTGCAATGACTTTTTGTACCGCATACGACAGACACTGCAAAGGCATCCGCAGCAAGAGCTACTCCCAACAGTATTACCGCAGTGACAGACATAAATAAACACCCTCCCACAAGTCATTCTTTAGAATGATATGCAGGAGGGGGCAAAAATATTCTTAAGGGATCCTTTACATCTGGTCACACATTTTTTCTGAAAAGCTCAGAAAGAAGAAGCTCAAAGCATACGCCTTCCTCCGGCGGTATATTCAGATCCTCTGAAAGCTGTATAGCCTTACCTGTAAATTCTCCGGCTGCTCTTACGGATTCCTCAAGAGATATGCCTCTTACGGCATCCGCTGCAAGTACGGATGCAAACACATCACCTGTTCCAGCCCTCTGACCGCCAGTTTTCGGATGAGATATCATTGAATAGCTGTTATCGCTGCGGTAGATGAAATTACACATATCATTTCCACAGCATATTCCTGTAAGTACAATATTACGACTACCCTTATTTCTCAGCCGGGAGCATATTTCAATAAGATCAGCTGTATCACAGATATCGCTGTTATAGGGATATCCGGTCAGAATACAGGCTTCTGTCAGATTTGGAGTAATAATATCCGCAAGGGCTGCAAGTCTGCCGATATGGCGGCATATACCGTCTGTAAGGGTCGCATAGGTCCTGCCGTTATCGCCCATTACCGGATCTGTTATTATAAGTGTTTCAGGCAGAGCAAACATCCTTATAAATTCAGTTACTATATCTATCTGTCTGTCAGATCCAAGAAATCCCGTATAGATACCGTCAAAGCTCAGACCAAGTTTTTTCCACTGCATAAAGTACGATTTCATCTTATCCGTATAGTCATCGAAGTAGAATTCCCTGTAGCCGGTATGGTTGGAGAAAATAGCCGTAGGAACGGCACAACATTCTATCCCTGCGGCTGATATTATTGGTATTGCAACCGTCAGGGAGCATCTTCCGAAGCCTGAAAAATCATTTATCACAGCAATTCTTTTTTGTTTTCTTTCCGGCAAAATATTCACCGCTTTCCTATTTCTGTAATCTTCAGTCCCGTCTCAGCCGTTGTCATCAGCCGCGACAGGAACAGAGCATCCTTTGTGCAGGGAATATATGATACACCCCTTTACAGGCTTATCAAACAGCTGTTTTGCTGCTTCCGCATACAGCTTTAGCTGTATGCCATAAATATCCGCTAATTTTGCGGCATCATTAACACGGTCAGATTTGTAGTCGATTATAACGATACCGTCATCCTCTTCCATTACACAGTCCATTGCTCCCTGTAATATCGTATTACACTCTGTATCACTGTGCGCAAGCGCCTCTTCATCCACTTCATCCTTTAATGCAAGTTTGCCCGGTATCTCCACTGTAAACTGATATTCCGGGTACAGTGCCCTTGCATTTATCATCCTTTCACACAGTTTATCCGCTGTAAAGGATTTTATTATTTCATCGGATATCATGGATATCTGCTTTTCGGACATAAGTCCCTCATTTTTTATTCTGCTCTTTTCCATCTCAAAGCTGCCTGTTGTTTCTATTTCATGCTTTAATGCGGAAAGATCACAGTGCTGGAGGAATTTATGGAATGATGTACCTCTTTCTGTTCCGGATGGCGCATCTGTTTTTGCAAATGACGGCTCTGAAAGCGCCACTGCATATAAATTTGCGCTGTGCGCGAGTGTGGATGCAGAGACTTTTGTAGGTATTTTTGTAGATAGATCCATTTTTTTGGGTGCAAAACGACTTTTCAGGAATTCTGTAAACGCAGTATCTTCTTTTTCAGACATTTCTTCTTTAAGTTCCTGTTTCCTGTGCAGGCGCCTGATGACCTCTGAAAATTCCTCTGCATCAGCGCAGTGATGATACTTCCACGGAGTATTACAGTCAAGCAGAGGAAGCTCTGTTGCTTCTTCATCCGAATATTCATCTGGAGATACAACTCCGGCATCAGCACGAAGCTCCTGCATTGAGCCGTTCAGGAGGGAGCACATTATTATCATATCAGAAAAGGTCTTGCAGCTTCTTACGGTACTGGCATCTATTCGTCCCACAGACGGGTCATATGATACCTTTCCGGCAAGAACAGCAAGGTATTTATTGTAGGCGGTTTTACCGTCATCTGCATCCTTTGGTACATCTTTGTTGTCATCGGAGCAGTTTACAGTTGAAAGAATAATAAGTTTTTCCTTCGGACGGGTCATCGCAACATAAAGTACGCGGAGCATTTCACTTTTTTCTTCTTCGGTAACAGCTGTTTTTACAGCCGCATATTGCAGCGAATCGAATTTCAACAGTTTTTCATCGTCTATAATACGGCATCCGAAACCAAATCCGGAGTGGTAATTTATATTGCTTTTGTCGTCCTTACCCTTTGAATTAGTTGCTGCAAGAATACATACAGGAAATTCCAGACCCTTTGAATGGTGTATCGTCATAATACGGACGGCATCCGGCATAGCGCTGTCAGATACCTTTATTCCTCCGGAATTTTCCTCAAGACTCCTGATATGTCTTATAAATCCGGTAAGACCTCCGGAAGTGCTGCTTTCATAGCTTCCCGCATAGTGCAGCAGCCGGCGCAGGTTTATAATACGGTTCTCTCCGTCCGGCATTGCTCTCATCACAGACATAAAGCCGGTTTTTTCAAAGAAGTACATAAGCAGCTTATCAACAGGCATTGTTATCGCAGCTGTCCGGAGATCGTTGAGAAGCTCTGAGAACGGACGGTATTTTTCCCTCAGACTTTCTATGAATTCTCTTTTTTCTTTATTAATGGATTCCCCATCCTGACCCTCAGATTTTTCCTCCTCTTTTTTACCTGAGAGATATATGCAGAGCAGCTTTTTATAATAGCATCTGCCGGGAACTTTTTTAAGCTCTACAAGATCATCAGGAGTAAATCCTGTAGTAGGACAGAGCAGGGCTGCAAGCATATCTGTCTCAGAAAGAGGATTGTTCATTATTTTCAGATATGATACGGCAGCACGGACTTCATACCGTGAAAGAAGGTCAAATTCCGTATCTGTATAGGATGGTATGTCCAGCTTTTCAAGTTCATTTGCATAAAGAAATGCTCTGTTTCGTACAGCTCTCAGCAGTATGCAGAAATCCCCCGGCACTGCCCTGCGCATACAGCCGCTTTTCTTATCCTTTACCTGATATCCCTGGTCTATCATTTTTCTTATCAGTGCCGCGCAGTATATTGCCTCTGTTTCTTCTTTATTTACATCATCATCCTCATCATCTGTATCAGAAGCATCATCGCCGCCAGACCGTACAGGCTTTTTATACTCAATAATATGCAGTTCAGTTTCTGTATTGCTGCTGGCCGGATAATCTGCTGATGCAGTAAGTCTGTGCATACTATCGTATTCTATATCTCCGCTTGCTTTTGACATAAGCAGTCCGAATACATAGTTCACGCTGTCAATAATACTTTTTCTGCTGCGGAAATTCTGGTCGAGGATAATAAGAGCCGGAAACTTCTTCTCTGTCTCGGAATACAATGTGGAGCTGCTGCATCTTGAATTGAAAAGCTCCGGCTTCGCATCACGGAAACGGTAAATACTCTGCTTTACATCTCCAACAACAAACAAATTGCTGTCATCCCTTGAAATAGCCTTGAAAATACTTTCCTGTATATCATTTGTATCCTGATATTCGTCAACCATTATTT
>CACZSM010000165.1 GCA_902783815.1 uncultured Ruminococcus sp. | reverse complement strand
TGAGGAAAACAGCGCCGTTATCTCACATATTTTTGAGGTAGCCGCAAAGCTGGCTAAGGAACTTGGTATCGCTGAAAACGGCTACAGAGTTATCTCAAACTGCGGCGCCGACGCAGGACAGACTGTTTTCCATCTGCATTTCCACCTCCTCGGCGGAAAAAAACTCAGAGTGGAAATGTGTTGACAACCGGAGGATAAAATGAAACGACCGTTAGCAGTTATTGGATTCTCATATATGGCTGCCCTGGCGGTCGCTTTTATCATTGGAAAAGAATATCTGATTTTGCTTTTTGCAATTTCTGCTATTTCCGGCTCCATTTCATTGCTTTACAAACCTATGAGGAAGAATGGTATCGTTCCGGCGATACTTTTTTCCTCAGCCGTGGCCGTCATTTTGCTGTCTGGCTACGATATGGCTTATACCGCCCCTTGTGACGACCTTTACGGTAAAACTATTACTGTAAAAGGAAAGCTGTGCGATCTGCCGTATAAACAGGATGACCGCTATTACTATAAGATCTCTGTTGAATCTACTGAACCGTACCACTATGTCAAAAATACAAATATCCTGATATCTGCAAAATACAGACAGGATTACGGTCTTTATGATACCATTACTACAAAAGTTCAAATATATAAAAAAGATAACAGCAGTATGAGGTTTCATCAGCTTGCAAAGGGAATACAGCTGAGAGGTTATCTTCCAAAGGGTGAAATATTCTCCTGTGAAGAAAACACCGGAAATAAACCGCTTTATTATTATGCTCTTTTGCTAAGACAGCATCTTACGAAAATCTCTGACGAAAAACTTTCATATGAGGATTCCGCTTTAGTAAGGGCTGTTCTGATCGGTGATAAAACATCCTTGACGGCAAGTCAGAGGGATATTTTTACCAGAGCCGGCATTACTGATCTTATGTGTGTTTCCGGATTACATCTTTCAGTAATTACAAGCGCTGCGTTTTCAGTAATGTACTTTATAACCCGAAAGCGAAAATTCCTTTCATCTTTTTTATGTATCTTTTTCGTTTTTACCTATATGGCTGTAACAGGATTTACTGTATCTGTTACAAGAGCCGGAATTATGCAGATATTATATCTGATGTCTATTACGGTTTTTTATAAAAGTGATCCTATTAATTCTCTGGGTCTTTCCGTACTGCTGATATGCTTTATGAATCCTTATTCGGCTCTGGATATCAGCTTTCTGCTATCGTTCTCCGCAACACTTGGTATCATCGTATGCGGAACAAGGCTTTCGGAAGGTATTTCAAATAAGCTGTTCCCGTTTGTATTCAGTAAATATACCTTCAAAAACATACAGAAAAAACTCATAAAGCAATTTTTCAATGCAGTTATCTCTATGTTTACTCTGGGATTTTCTGTAAGTATCTTTACCGCCCCTGTTCTGATTATTTATTTTCACAGAATTTCAATATACGCTGTTTTGTTCCATATTTTTATTACCTATGCAGTATCATTGCTTCTTATTATCTCTCCGGTATTTTTTATCCTCTGTGCAGTTGGCGCTCCGGGAGCCATACTTTTTCCGATTTCGGGTATAATATCATTCCTGACAAATTACATAAGAGGCTGTGCCGGACTTGTCGTTTATCTGCCCTCGCCTGTGATCTATACCGCAAGAGAATTTGTGATGATTTGTCTTATACTTACTGTTGCTGCTGTAATAGTATATTTCCTTATGATAAAAAATCGTGTAAGGGCTGCTGCCCTGTCTGTTATCACTGCTATAGCAGTATTTGCATCAGGCGCAGCGGCAGACAGTATTTTGAATTCCGAAAGCGTAAAGGTTTCTGTACTTGATGCCGGACAAGGTCTTACTGTTCTTATTTCTGACGGTACAGATGCAGCTGTTTTGTTCTGCGGAGGCAGCTACGATAAATCATTATTCGTAAGCAGCTATATCGAACAGCTTACATCAGGCAGAATTTCATATCTACTTTTGATGGACAAAAAACGATCATGCACCGGTTATGCTGACAATCTTATAGAAAATCATGATATTGCAAATATACATCTATATGAGCCTGATAAATTCAAGGAATCCATACAGGAACAGGCTGAACAGACTGAAAACCATTTATATTCCTCATCAGGTGAACAGGTTATAGCACATTGGAACGGCATAGATATACATACAATAAAAATACGCCGCAGCTGTGCAGTTTATTTTGAGGT
>CACZSM010000164.1 GCA_902783815.1 uncultured Ruminococcus sp. | reverse complement strand
TTCTTTTTTATTGTCAGATTATTATGACCGTCTTTATATTCGTAAAAAACATCATCAACTGATTTTTTTACGATGAATATACCAAGCCCGCCGATAGGTCTGTCATCCAGATCAGCATCGGTATCAGGCTCAGGTAAATCAAGAGGATTGTAGGGTTTGCTGTTGTCTATAAAGCTCAGAGAAAATACCCCGTTGCTTTCCGTTTCCGCACGGACACTGATGCTTTTAGCCCCCGAATATTTTACTATATTTCCGAATATCTCGTCAATAACTATATCAATTTTTGTCTGGATTTTTATCGGACAATCAAGGCTTTCAAGTATCCTTGCGACAAAATCACTGACCTTATAAAAATCAGTCGCAACGGGATCGAGCTTTATTTCCTCCACGGTATCATCCCTCCTCTTTTCCGAAATACTCGATGCACAGCATAGTCACATCGTCGAACTGCGGAGCAGTGTCAACAAAGTTGTTGATAGCCAGATCCACAGCCTCAATTATATCCTTCGGGGTCTTGTCCTCGGCTGTGCGCAGTGCCTCAATCATGCGGTCTGTGCCGAAAAGCTCTTCATTGGCATTGGTAGCCTCGGCAACACCGTCAGTGTAAAGGAAAAGCTTTGAGCCTCTGGTCATTTTGATCTCATATTCCTTGTATCTGATAGTGTCCATATAACCTACCATAAGACCGTGCTTATCTTTGAAAAGCTCAAAGCTGCCGTCTGGCTCCTTGAAGGCAGGTTTTTCGTGACCAGCGTTTGCGGCGGTAAATACGCCTGTTTCAAGATCAAGAACACCGAGCCATACCGTAACGAACATTTCCTCGGGGTTGCTCTCGCAGATCTGTCTGTTGACCTCCTCGAGGGCTGTTTTAGGACTTTGTTTCATCAGAGTGTAGCTTTTCAGAAGTATCTTTGAATACATCATGAACAGTGCCGCAGGAACACCTTTGCCTGAAACATCTGCCATTACTATTCCTAACTTGTTTTCGTCGATAAGGAAAAAGTCGTAGAAGTCGCCGCCTACCTCTTTGGCAGGTTTCATGGAAGCATAAATGTCAAAATCTTTCCTGTCCGGAAAAGCAGGGAATATATTCGGCAGCATACCTGCCTGAATGTTTGTTGCAAGATTCAGTTCCGTGCTAATACGTTCTTTTTCAGCCGTGATCTTTGTATTTTCATCAATATAGACTATAAGCTCCTTGTTCATATCCTCAAACGACACGGCAAGCTCCTCTATTTCGTCGCCGGTGTGGATATTGGTCGTTACTGGCTGTCCTGATTTTACGCTTTCTGGCATAGTACGCACCGATTTCGTCAGTCGTGCAATGGGTACAATGATATGCCTGTGGATAGAGAAAAAGAACAGTATAACCGAAATGAGCATAACGGCAAGCGATATGCCTATGATCCCCAGTATATTCTGAAAGATGGTAGTTACCACCCTGTCGGCGGACTGGCTTACGGCAACAACCGCCACGGGCTTCAATTCTGAATTGAAAATGGGTAAATAGTATGTGAATACATCTACATTGTTAAGAAAATTCTCTGTGTAGAAATTCTTTTTGGATGATTTATCCGGATCAAGCTCGACATCTATTTCAGCGTTCATTGCGTTTGTCACATATTTCTTTTCATCGCCGTAATACTGTTTTTCGACATTAAGATAATCTCCCGAAAAACCCTCGCTGGACATAAGATAGGTAACATGATCCTCATACGGAACAAATATATCCAGTCTTTCCAGCTCATAGTTACTGTAGATCAACAGCAGATTCAGCCACAGATCATTGTATTCTTCATCTGTTGTCCCAGTCTCAAAATAATGGTCAATGCCTTTTTCCATTATTTTCGGTGATGATGCAAGGCTTGCCGATTTTAATGCCGCCTCGTAGGTCTCATCACGCATCTGTCCGACCATTGAGACAAAACTGATCGCGCCGATCACGGTGCTTGCAAGCAGCGAAACAATGACAAAAATGATGAACAGCCTCAGAATAGTCCTGAATGCAAGGCTTTTCAAAAATCGGGTTTTTTCGTATTTTTACATCTGCTCTTTCTGCCGCAGAGCTGCTGCACCCCTGTACGGCGGTTCTATGACGGAGAGAATACTCCTTGACAAGTTAATTATATCAGATAAAGGGGGACAAAAGAGGGGACAAATCCATAAAATGACCGAAATATTTTTTATATAAGATTTGTCCCCCTTTTGTCCCCCCTTGGTATGTTAATATATTTTTGAAAGAACATATTACTGTAGTTATTTTATAAAAGGAGATATAATTATGAAAAAATTGCGTACAGTTATTATTTCCGCCTTGCTTTGCGCTACAATGCTTGTGATGACTCCTGCACAGGTCATCGCCACTGCGGCAGAGCCGGAAGAAAAGGTATACGTCAGCGAGGTCAAGGTCGGCATGGGCGAGACCTCCGAAGAGGCAGCGAAGGAGCTGCTTGCCGAGGGTTATACTATACTGACAAAGGACGACGGCAAATATGCCGATCTGAACGAAAAAGCAGGCTCTAAAAGTGCTTTGAAGAGCGGCCCTAATCAGAAAATAGTCTATGTAGGCTACAAGACTACAACAGACGCCTCCGAGGCTGTGACAGACCTTGCAGTTATGAATATGAACGGCGGCTACAGCTTCGAGGACTACGAAAGCCTGATGAACAAGCAGATGG
>CACZSM010000163.1 GCA_902783815.1 uncultured Ruminococcus sp. | reverse complement strand
TTAACCTTAAAGATTTACTCTGATAATATCCAGCCGGAAAGTGACCGCTGTGCGGTCACGGCGGCGGCATGGGTACAGGAATTTCTTATGGCGCAGCGCCGGAGAGCGCGGTGAAGAATTAGTTTTACTGAGGAGGTAGTGAGCGTAGCGAACGACTACGCGAATTGTCCAGTGCGGTCACGCACCGGAGTGCCTTATTTATTTTATTATTTTTATTTACCAAAGTCAAGAGGTGCATTATGAACAGTGAATTTCCAAGGATCATAACTCTCCTGCGAAAAGAACGGGGGCTTAGCCAGAAACAGGCAGCTCTTGAACTCGGCATATCGCAGGCGCTCCTTTCCCACTATGAAAAGGGCATAAGAGAATGTGGTTTGGATTTTGTTATACATATCGCAAATTACTATGATGTTTCCTGCGACTACCTTCTCGGAAGGACTCCCGACAGACAGGGTACTACTCTTAATGTCGATGATCTTCCGGATGCTCAGGGAAAATCTGATGAGGATGATCTTAAGGAAAATTCCCTTGTTACCCTCAATAAAAAACTGATAATAAACTCTGTAAGCATATTATATGAATTCCTGAACCGCGTAGGTAGCAAAGGACTGACTACTGAAGTATCTTCATATCTTATGGTATCTGTTTACAAGATGCTCAGGATGATCTATTCCACAAATGCAAAAAATCCACAGGCAATGTTTTCTATCTCCGAGGATCTCTATCCCGGACTTTCCACTGCCCTTGCATCCGTAATTGAAACTAATGCTTCACTTATCGCTGAGGGAAAGTCCGCTGCTGGCTTCCAGGGTATTGATACGGCAAACTCTCCGCTGCTTTCTCCGGAGATAATATCGAATGAATGTCCGGATACTGCTCCATCGCTTTATAACCTCGTCAGGAACACTGAGGACAAGCTGAAAAAACTAATATAGGTACAAAAAGACCGGCGATCTTCTTTCGCCGGTCTTACTGTTTATTCTGAGCTTTCCTTACCTGTGGAGATATTGAGAGTGATCTCTGAACCATATGGTTTAAGGTCGCCTGCATTTCCCCTGTCGTAACCAATGACCTTACCTGCTTCAACAGTATCACTCGGCGAATAGTTGCCGGGAGATGCAATAAATCCATGCTCATTAAGGATCTTTACAGCAGCTTCAATAGTTTGCCCTGCAATTGCGGGAAGCTCTCTGTTCGGAAGTCCTCTGCTGACAGTCACAACGATTATTGCTCCCTTTTCCGCCTTTACTCCCGGTTCTGGAGTCTGCGCAGCAATAACTCCCTCTTTTTCCTTATTGCTGAATGTATCCTCATTTGACTTAATAACAATATAATCAGAATCAGATGTTTGTTTTGCAAGAAGCTCACTGTAATCCTTACCTGTAAGGTCAGGTATTGCGATCATATTAGGATCAAGCGACTCCTCGACAGATTCCTCACTCTGCTCTGAATTATTTATTCCAAAAAAGTTTATTGAATCTATCGGATGATCCTTCAGGTACATTATTCCAGCGACAAGCAGTATGAATATACATGAAAGCACAGACATTGCTGCCCAGGCATAACCTGGTATAGTAGCCTTTCTCTTTGTATATCTGTTTGCAGCTTCATTCTGCATTGCTGTTCTTGTTGCCTCTGTCCTTACTGCTTTTACAGTCGGCGCGGATGTCAGTTTAGAACGCATATCCTCAAAGGAGGCTATCCTCTTTTTTGTTGATACCTGCAAGCCGCCTGCAAGCGCCATAACAACATGAGTAGGAAGTTTTTTGAACACTGCCGTAGGTATCGGCAGCTTGCCGTCAGGCTTTCTGTCGGAGCTGTTTTCCGGAAGTCTGCCTGTAAGGGCATAGAAAAGGGTAGCTGTAAAGGCATACACATCCGTTGCCTCTGAAAGCACTCCATTATCCATATACTGCTCGACAGCAGCACAGCCATCCATAAGCTCAGGTTCAAAACTTGTTCCGGAGCGTCTTATATCCTCGATCGCAAGACCAGTAAGACGCAGCTTTCCGGAGGTCGTTACAGTAATATTTTCAGGCGATACGCCGTAATGTCCGATATTCGCAGCATGAAAAGCTGACAGCGCAGCTATCAGCGGCATAAACAGAGGTCTTGCCGTATTCCAGTCTATACTGCCGCCCCTGCGCTTGATAAACTCAGTAAACGGTATGGAGTCATAATACTCCTCAACGATATATGACACTCCGTTTTCAGTGAATATATCGAAAATAGGAGCAATTGCAGTAAGGTCACGAAGTCTTGCGATAGTCCTGTAGTAGTTAAGGAACTTATCGTTAAGCGCCTTATATTTTTCCTCAGCGCCGCCCCTTATTACAACATTTGTCTTACCCTTAGCTCTTCCGCAGATGCCTGCCGGCATAAATTCACGGATAACAACAGCAGAGTGCATAGCCTCGCTGTAAGCAATATACTTAGCGCCTTCCGCATTATTTTCGAGTTTTCTTCCTACTATATACTTATCATCCTGGAGTTTTGTACCCAGCGGCAAAAACGGTGCCGGCTGAACTGTCGAATTATCGAATCCGCAGAACGGGCAAATCTTCTCTCCACTGGTTTCCTTCATACAGCCCAAGCATAGCTGTTTCATAGAATAATACCGCCTTTCTTACATTAATCAGATACAAGCCGGCGAAATACACCAACTCACACATCCTAAAGATTATAACACACTGCATAATGACATTTCAAGTTTTTGTCGATTATTGTATCAGTAAATTACAACTTTGTAAATGCTCACATCCAGATACCAAGTATCTTTTTAGGCTTTTTAGGCACTGTCAGGTCAACATAATTTCCCTTGAACACATTTACAGCGTTCTTATTGAACCATGACACATAATCTTCGCCGAATTTTCTTTCAATGACCTTCATCCCATCCTTCATATTCGGGCTTCGTTCATCCATATTATGCGTATCCGAGCAGATAAGGTGTGCCATACCCCATTTTATATATTTCAGCGCTATCTTATTTCCATCGGTAATTGCTCTGGAATTGATCTGTACAACACAGCCTTTTTCGATAAGATCGTAAAGAATTGTCGGGTCATCCGTAAAATACGGGTACCTCTCCACATGAGCCAATACAGGCGTATATCCCCTGTTGAGGATATCCACGATCGTATGGCGCAGTCCATATGGCTTCTCATCAGTCGGAAGTTCTATCAGCAGATATTTTGTATCGGTAAAGCAAAGCGGATCAAGATCCATCTCATTCAGCTTTGTTGAAAAATATATTTCCGCTCCGAGCTTGAATTTTATTCCAAGCTCCTGTACCTGCGAAACAGCCATCAGTTTTTCATAGCTGTGTTCTCTTGCTTTCAGGAATTTTTCGGCGCTTATCCGGTTACAGTGAAAATGAGGTGTAAAGGTTATTGCCTGTACGCCCTGTCTTTTTTCTTCATTCAATATCTGAACAGATATATCCGTATTTTTTGCTCCGTCGTCAATTCCAGGTAATATATGGCAATGCAGATCTATCATTTCTTTTTCTCTGCTCCCTTATCAGCGTGGCTGGAATAGCTGTAATAGTAATCATAGTAGTTATAGCGTGAATACTTCGAGTAGGAGCCTGATGATTTTGAGC
>CACZSM010000162.1 GCA_902783815.1 uncultured Ruminococcus sp. | reverse complement strand
TCAGGTCAATATTATTTGAGTGGTCGGCATCTCCGGCTGAGGGACTTGTCAGTATTCTTGCGGTTCTTCCGATCCCGTTTTCACTTTCACTTCCGGTACTGTTCTTTTTTACAGTTCCTGCGATTATATATATCCCAAGAGCTGCAAGCATTACCGATCCTATGAACCTCCCTGCTCCTGCAGGAACATACCCGGCAACCGTATTCCCTGCTGCTGCAGCCGCTGCTGTCACTACTGCTGATATCAGGCATATTGCCATTGCAGAAATAACAGGTACCCGTATTCCCCTTGCGGCGAACGATACCCCTATGCCAAAGGAATCAGCACTCAATGCAGCAGACAAAAGTAAAATCTCCCACACATTCATATTTTCACCAACCGTCAATATAATTATTCAGACAGCTTTACTATCTATTAACCATATTATTCAATTTCATCAAAGTTGAAAGTGCGGTAAGTGATCTGCTTACTGCAAGTTATGCACCCAATTTCAGGAATTGATGCTCACAGGGGGTATTTAATTGGAATGGCACAGTAAAAGTATAAGTGAAACATTAAGACTTCTGAAAACCAGCTGTTCAAATGGTCTTTCTCCGGCAGAAGCAAAACGCCGTATAAAGGAAAACGGAAAAAATATACTTACTCATGAAAAGCATAAAAGCCTTGTCGTGCGCTTTCTTGAACAATTCAAGGATTTTATGGTACTCATACTCCTTGCCGCTGCCGCAGTTTCCTTTATTACGGCTTTTTTCAGCAGTGACGGCGATCTTATCGACCCTGTTATGATACTTATAATAGTAATACTGAATGCCGTTATCGGAACCGTACAGGAATGTCGTGCAGAAAAGGCTATCGACGCTCTGAAAAAGCTGTCTGCTCCTCATACAACCGTAATACGCAGCGGTAAACGAGTATCCGTACTTTCTGAGGAGATCGCTGTAGGGGATATTATATGCTTTGAATCCGGTGATCTCATCTGCGCCGATTCAAGACTTATAGAGGGTACCGCTGTAAAGGCTGAGGAATCCTCTCTTACTGGAGAAGCTGTGCCTTCAGAGAAAAATGCTGATCGCATCCTCCCGGACGATACCCCCCCTGCCGACAGATGCAATATGCTCTATGCCTCGACCTTCGTTACCTCCGGACACGGAAAAGCTGTCGTAACTGCAACAGGAATGGATACTCAGGTGGGCAGGATCGCTGCAATGCTCAGTGAAAGCGAAACTCCCCCTACCCCACTCCAGAAAAGTCTTTCAAAAACTGGTAAAATGCTTGGCATAAGCGCCGTTATAATATGTATAGTAATTTTCGTACTCGGTCTGTTTCAGCATATACCGGCTCTTGAAATGCTTATGATATCCGTAAGCCTCGCCGTTGCCGCTATACCAGAAGGTCTTCCGGCTGTCGTTACCATCGTACTTGCAATGGGCGTGAGAAGACTTGCCGCAAAAAGAGCTGTCGTTCGCAGACTTCCGGCTGTTGAAACTCTCGGCAGCGCGTCTGTTATCTGCTCAGACAAAACCGGGACCCTTACTCAGAATAAAATGACCGTTGAGGCTCTTTCCGATCTTAACGGTACTGCTTCGCCACATTCATCCTCCGGCAGACTTATTCTGACCCTCGGTACGCTTTGTAATAACAGCACGATCTCAAAAACATCCTCTGGCTTTTCTGCATCCGGCGACCCGACTGAAACCGCTATCGTTACATCCGCTGCGGAAAATGGTCTTGTCATGACGGAGCTTCAACATCAATTCATCCGCGTAAAAGAAATACCATTCGATTCTACAAAAAAACGAATGGTAACTGTACACAAACTGCCCTCCGGCGGATACCGTACAATCGCTAAGGGCGCTCCTGATATCCTTATATCATTGTGCCGCTTCGTTCAGAATGGCAATACGCTCAATGATATGAACCCCTCAATCAAAAACAGACTTTCCGCAGCTAATGACAAACTTTCGGCTCAGGCTATGCGTGTTATAGCGGTCGCATTCAAGGATACAAAGGATCTGCCGGATGAAAGAACTATCGAAAAAGACCTATGCTTCTGCGGACTTATCGGAATGACAGATCCCCCTCGTCCACAGGCTTACGGAGCAGTTGCAGAGTGCCGTAAGGCTGGTATCAAGACCGTTATGATAACCGGAGATCATATTATAACTGCTAAGGCTGTTGCGGAAAAACTCGGAATATTCCGCCCCGGTGACAGATCTGCAACAGGTCCGGAGCTTCAGAAAATATCTCAGGAGGAACTGAGCAGACATATCTTTGAATATTCGGTCTTTGCAAGGGTGTCGCCTGAACACAAGGTGAGAATAGTAAAGGCTTTCCAGAGCCGTGGAGCCGTCGTTGCAATGACCGGTGACGGGGTTAATGACGCTCCTGCACTCCAATGCGCTGATATAGGCTGTGCAATGGGTAAATGCGGCACTGATGTTGCAAGAAACTCCGCTGATATGGTACTGACAGACGATAACTTCGCAACGATCGTCAGCGCCGCTATGCAGGGACGAGCTATCTTCGATAATATCCGCAAAACTATACACTTCCTTCTTTCAAGCAATATCGGCGAAATTCTGACCGTTCTTTGCTCTTTCCTCATGCGTCTGCCGCCGCCGCTGCTTGCAATACAGCTTCTTTGGGTGAATCTTATAACGGATTCTCTGCCTGCACTCGCTCTCGGAGCTGAACCAGTGAAAAAAGATGTAATGGAACGCCGTCCCTCGGATAACTCCGGCGGCATATTCAAAAAACAGGAGGTTTCTTCAATTATTATTGAAGGCTGTTTCATCGGCGCTTTGTCTTTCCTCGCTTACTCCATCGGCAGACTATTCTTTGATGCCCCTGGAGAAACTATTATCGGAAGAACTATGACCTTCGCTGTACTGAGTCTGAGTCAGCTTGTACACAGCTTTAATCTGCGAAGCACCGAATCTGTATTCCGTACTGGAATATCCGGCAATCCGAAACTTATTGCATCCTTCATTATCGGTACAGTCATGCAGGTATCAGTGATCTCAATTCCGGCTCTCTGCGCTGTTTTTAAAACTGCTCCCCTATCCCCCGTTTGCTGGCTTATTACTGCCGCGCTTTCACTCGCTCCACTTATTATAGTGGAAATAGAAAAGCTCTCCCGTTCACACCGCTGAAAATCTTACAAAAAGCACTGCTGAGTGTGGAGTTAAATGTTAAAAATTAAAAGTGAAATGTGAGTTATTTATTATTTTTACAAGATAAACAAATGAACCAAAGTGTTTAAAACTAAATATAGTTATTAATAAGCTAATTGTGAACATTATATTTCTGTTATGTTTATATAACCTATATAACTTACCATGTGGAGTTTTTCTTGAAAGTTAAATGTTAAAAGTTAAAAGTTAAAATTTTTGGTACAGTAAATTATGTAGATTGACCGTAGGAAGTGGCACCAGTAGCTCACAGGGCGGCTTTGCCGCC
>CACZSM010000161.1 GCA_902783815.1 uncultured Ruminococcus sp. | reverse complement strand
CTACGAAACCTATCTTTCAAAAAGAAATGAAAGTACAGCAGGTCTTGTAAACATTGTAAGCGGCGCTATGGAAAAGGGTACATTTGCCCTTGATGTGAACGGCGGTATTGATTACGAAGGTCAGAAGCAGAGTGTCAATGCCACTATACTCGCAAGCTACGACAAGAAAAGCAATGAATACTTCTGCAAGGTTGACGGTCTTAATTCACTGATGGGAAGTTCACTTTCGTCTTCTGGTTCCCAGTCGGACGGCTCCGGATCGTTTAAGTTCTATACAAATATCGACAAGGTCAATTTTGAGTATAATACCATGGGACAAATCGGAAGCTATTATGTCGATATGGCTAACTTCCGCAGTGATATGACAAATTCGATCTTCTCGCCGTCTAAGGAAAATGTCCTGCAAATGTCAGAGGCGGATTTTGAGGAAGCAATTGCATCCTTTGAAAAACTCTATAACAGCCTTAAAAACAGCTCAACCAAGAAAAATGACGCTATAGAAAGAATTATTAAGCTGCTTGAAGAAAACGGCAAAACAGAGGTCAAAGAGGAAACAATTACTGTATGCGGAGCTTCACGCAATGTCTATACCATTACATATACCTTTGATGTTGAATCTCTGAAAAAGATCATCGTCGGACTTAAGGATGAGCTTCTTAATATGGTCGATAACAGCGACATCAAGATCGAAAATGTTGCTGATTTGAAGAAGTCACTTAATGATACCGTTGACAAGATCATCAAGAGCATGGACAGTGATAGCTTTAATAAGGCTTTGAAGGTAACTGTACAGAACAGCCTTGATAAAGATACAAAAGAAGCTGCAAAAATGGTCGTTGATGTTGAAAATTACTCAAACGATAACCGCGCGCCGGTACATTTTGCAATTGAGTTCGGCAATGATAAAGAGATAAATATGAATGTCGAATTTTCTGTAAATGACGAAAAAGGCGGCGTAGTAAAACTCTCAGTAAAGAGTCAGAAGAACGGCAGCATCACAAGATATGATATTGATTTCAGTCTGAATAACAATACTGATAAAGACCACGACAAAAAATTAAATGCCTTCCTTGAATACGACGATTCCGCAAAGAGCTATAAGCTCGGATATAAGCTGGATGATGAGGAAGAAAAGTCAGTCAGCGGTAAGGCAAATATTTCCGGTAATACAGCAGAGTTCTCATATGAGCAGAAAATACAGATGCCGGATTATTCAAAGCTGGATTATTCATCAGAAAATTTCTCATATGATGATCTTCCGCAGATAGATATTGGAAGTATTGTATATACAGTTAAACTGTCAAGCGAAACACAGATGGAGAAGTTTGACGGCGAAAAGAACCTCCTTGCGATGACAAAGGATGAATTTGCAAATTTCTCAAATAGTCTTTCAATCCCTGGCGGCAGCAGCTATGATTATGACGATGACGAAAACAGTTATTACAAATTCAAGGATGATTATGATGCTTCAAAATATAAATCCGATGCGGCAGCTCTTGATGCAAGCTGCAAAGCGGTTTATTCTGCTGTAATGGACGGATCGTTGACATCCGATGATATTCCGGGACTCCCGGCAAAGGGCGCATCTGCTTCAGAGTTCAAGCAAGCAGCCGGAAAAATAACGGTCGGACAGGTAATTGAATATCAAGGACTTGATTCGATAGATGTAAGCGATTTTTCGTATAATAAAGAGGGTACGATATTCTGGTGGAATGACCCGGATCACTATGATGATGAAGATATTTCATTCATTGGCGAATACACAAGACTGACTGATATTTATAATCAGTAAAACATAATATTACCAATAATGCCCGTGAAGGAGGTAGTCTCTTTCACGGGCAAAGTATTTTCTGCGGTGCTGATCGTAATATGAATAATCCGTATTACAGGTATTCTCATACTCTTTTGAATGATTTTTCTATTTCATATTTTGACATAAAGAAATATACCGGTCTGCCATGAGGACAATATCTTATTTCCGGATTCTTTTCAAGTGTCATTGCAAGGTCAATAAGCTCCTCATCATGGCTGATATTGCCAGCTTTTACTGCTGCACGGCAGGCTGTATTAGCTATCAGCCATTCCATTTTTTCCGATAGGATCAGCTTTCTGTGTTTACACAGATAATCAGCTATCTCGCTGAATTCCTCACTTACATCCAGACTTTCCATAAAAACCGGCGCTGAACGCACTATTATAGTCTTATCTCCGAAGGCATCAATATCAAACCCTGCCTGCAAAAGCATATCCTTATGCTCCAGAATGATCTCATACTCCTCCTGATCGAATATCACTGAAACTGGTTCAAGCAGCATCTGTGATTCTGATGTACGGTTCTGAGCTTTTATCCTTTCGTATAATATCCTTTCATGCGCAGCGTGTTTATCAATAAACATAAGTCTGTCATTATCATACTCAAGAATTATATATGTAGAGAAAGCCTGTCCTATATAGCGGAACGGCGCAGTTATTTTATCCTCGTCAACTATAGTTACTTCGCTGCTGTCCTGCATGATATCCGTCTGCTCAGGCAGTTCCTGCACTATTTCCTCTTCCAGCTGCTCCGGTGCAGGATCCTCCTGTACAACAATATCAGACTCAACATACTTCTGACTATATGCTTCCGGTTCAGTCTTAGTGGATTCATCCACAAAGCTCAGAAAATTCAGGGAATGTATAGTGACCGGAGGTTTCTTTTCAAAGCTCTGCTGCTTAGGATATCCGCCTGAACCATTCTTTTTCCCGTAGGAGAACCCAAGCTGAACACCTCTGTCAGACGGCTGGGAAAGAAGTGACGGGTCTGTAATCCTTATTTTATCCCATGCAGAGATATCCTCATTTCTTGTATCGAAGGTCATAAGGGATGAACGCACTGCATGATATATAGCCTCATAGACTGGTCTTTCATTTGTAAAGCGTATTTCGAGCTTTGCCGGATGTACATTTACATCCAGCATCGAACAGTTCATTTTTATAGAAAGTACACAGCAGGGATATTTGCCTGACATTATCATTCCGCTGTATGCCTGTTCCAGAGCAGCCATACCCGTCTTTGTACGAACATATCTGCCGTTTATAATGAATACCTGCATACTCCTGTTTGCCTTTACAGATGATACCGGCTTGCTGACAAATCCTTCTACACTTATTCCATTGTATTCATATGACACATTTATAAGTCCGGAAAAAAATTCTTTCCCGAAAACCTGAAGTATCGCATCACCCAATTTGCCTGTTCCCTGAGTTTTAAGGACTCTTTTACCGTCACGGATAACATTGATACTTATCTCCGGATGTGAAAGAGCTATTCTGTCCAGTAAAACAGTTACAGTATTACCCTCGGAAACATCTTTTTTCAGGAACTTCATTCTTGCCGGAACATTGTAGAAAATATCCCTGACAATAAAGGTAGTACCATCCGGACATCCGGCAGCTTCAAATACTTTTTCCTCGCCGCCTTCTATAACATAATGAGTACCCTCATTTTCCTTTACGCTTTTTGTGAATATCTCAACTTTTGATACCGCGCATATGGATGCAAGAGCCTCTCCACGGAATCCAAGAGTAGCAATAGCATCCAGGTCGTCAGCAGCCTTTATTTTACTTGTAGCATGGCGCAGAAAGGCATTTTTTACATCCTCTCTTTCGATGCCGCAGCCATCATCCGAAACTCGCATAAAAGTAGTTCCGCCGTTTTGTATTTCCACTGTTATGGAATGTGCTCCGGCGTCTATACAGTTTTCTACAAGCTCTTTTATTACGGATGCTGGTCTTTCTATTACCTCTCCTGCCGCAATAAGCTCTGATATCTGCTTTGAAAGTACATTTATTGCTCCCATACTAATTCATCCTTCTTTATAGTGCCTACGGCAGCAGCTTTATCAGCTCAAACAGTATATTCATCGACTCCATTGGCGTCAGTTTGTTTATATCTATCTCCCTCAGACGCTTCTCTGCCGGAGAATCCTCCCTGACGAGGGTCATCTGAGGACTGTCATCCACTGCCTTTGCCTTCTTTACACGACGGCTGTCACCGCCCTCAAGCTCCTTCAGTATTTTCTTTGCTCTTTCAATAACACTGTCAGGAAGTCCTGCCAGCTTTGCGACCTCTACTCCATAGCTTTCATCAGCTGCTCCGGGGATTATTCTTCTGAGGAAGGTTATATCGTCCCCTCTTTTTATTGCCGCTATATTATAGTTCTTGACTCCCTTCAGTTTATCCTCCAGAACCGTAAGTTCATGGTAATGAGTAGCAAACAGGGTTTTTGCTCCGAGCTTCTTTACATCGGCTACATATTCCAACACTGCCCTCGCTATACTCATTCCATCATAGGTTGATGTTCCCCTGCCTATCTCATCAAGTATGAGCAGACTGTTCCTTGTAGCATTTTTCAGGATATACGCTACCTCATTCATCTCTACCATGAATGTTGACTGTCCTGTTGAAAGGTCATCCGAGGCGCCTATTCTTGTGAAAATACTGTCTGTAATTGATATATCTGCTCTTTTGGCAGGTACAAAGGATCCTGTCTGAGCCATAAGCACTATAAGCGCTGTCTGTCTCATAAATGTAGATTTACCTGACATATTCGGACCCGTTATTATCGCTACCCTGTTATCCTTAAGATCAAGGTGAGTATCATTAGGAACAAAACGGGTATCTCTGACAAGCTTTTCTACTACAGGATGTCTGCCCTCCAGTATTTCAATTACTCCATCCGTATTCAGATGCGGACAGCAGTAATCATTTTCAAATGCCGACTGTGCAAACGAGCCGATAACATCCAGAACTGCCACTGCTGATGCTGATGAGGATATCCTTTCAACAGCATTTGCAACTTGTTTTCTGACTTCTTCAAAAATTGCATATTCAAGCTCATTAGTACGGTCTTTTGCGCCAAGAATACGGCTTTCAAGCTGTTTAAGCTGTTCTGTAATATATCGCTCACCATTAGTAAGAGTCTGTTTTCTTATGTATGTATCCGGTACCATACTCTTATAGGAATTCGATACCTCAATATAGTAGCCGAACACTCTGTTATAGCCTATTTTCAACTTTGGTATGCCTGTTTTTTCTCTTTCTCCGGCTTCTATTGATGCCATAAGTCCGGAGCTGTCCGTCATATCCATATGAAGCTCGTCAAGCTCCGCAGACACTCCACTCTTTATCATTCCACCCTCACGAACGGAAAACGGCGGTTCTTCAACTATTGTTTCGTCTATCAGCTTTACTATATCATCAAGTGTATCTATACTATCCCTTGTATCGCATAATAATCCGCTGCCGGCAGACTCTATGCTTGACTTTATACCCGGAAGCCGCTTCAATGCCGCGCAAAGAGATCTCAGCTCTCTTGCATTTGCCGAACCATATACTATCCTTGTGATAACTCTCTGTATATCGAACATTCCCGTCAGGGCATCCCTCAGCTCAGTTCTCATCAATACATTCTCGTACAGCTCACCAACAGAATTCTGTCTCCTTGTTATTGCCGCAAGGCTTACAAGCGGCTTTTCTATATAACTTCTTATCAGTCTTTTTCCCATTGCTGTTTTTGTCCTGTCAAGCACTGCAAGAAGTGATGCCGCTTTATTTTTACTGTTCAGCGGTTCTGTAAGCTCCAGATTTCTTCTTGTATTGTAGTCGAGCTTTACATACTGTTCCTCCTGATAAACATCTACCTTCCGTATGCGTTCCAGTCCGTTTATCTGAGTCCTGCGAAGATACGCTATCAACGCTCCGAGGGCTGATACTGTCTGCACCATTCCATCGAGTCCGATATCATTCAGACTGCCTATAATAAATTGCTCACGGATGGTTTTCTCTGCTTCTGCATACGAAAAATCTTCATCATCAAGCATATTGACACACGCGGACAGCTTATCCTTTATAAAAGCCGGTAGTGTCCTGAATCTTACGGTTTCCCCTCCGATCAGAATTTCCTTCGGAGAATATTTCAGCAGCTCATTCCTTACAGCTGTCTCAATATCCTCATCTTCGACAAGAGTAGCATACAATTCGCCTGTTGAAACATCACAGAAAGCAAGTCCTGTTTTATCCTTCTGAGTGAAAACTGAGCATATGTAGTTATTGCTGCCCTCTTCCAGCATACTCTGCTCCATTACTGTACCGGGAGTTATTACTCTTATAACATCCCTGTTTACAAGTTTTTTTGTCTTTGAAGGATCCTCCGTCTGCTCGCATACAGCAACCTTATAGCCTTTTGCGATAAGTCTTGCGGCGTAAGTTTCGTAGCTATGGAAAGGTACTCCGCACATCGGCGCTCTTTCCTTCATTCCACATTCCTTTCCTGTCAGAGTAAGTTCCAGTTCTTTTGAAGCTGTTTTTGCATCCTCAAAAAACATTTCGTAGAAGTCTCCGACACGGAAAAATACTATTGCATCCTTGTACTGCTGTTTTATTTTGTTGTACTGCTGCATCAGCGGTGAAAGTTCTTCCTTTTCAACTGCCATCCGAATTACCTCATTTCACCTCAGCCGCAGCCGCCGCAGGCTGAACAGTTCCCACTGCATGAAGCCTCATAGTCAGCTGTATCAGGATCCTCTCCCATTGACGACTTTTCTATTATTGCCGTTATTCTTTGCAAAACAAAGTCAAGCGCATCCTTTGTATCGTTATACTGTATCATTCTTTCATTTGTCATGATCTTTGCATAGACCTTACGCATATCATCATTCAGTTTCCTTACTTTTTCCTGATCTCTGTCCTCAACAGGCTTTTCTGTTTCTCCGGAAGCCTTTACTCTTATATCATTGAATTCACTGATAAGGCTCTGCAATTCCTCATCCTCATCAGCCGCTTGTTTTGCAAGGCTATAATTTATATAGACTTCCTCCTGCTGAAGCTGTCTGCCCAGTTCTCTTGCAATACCTATTACATCCATCTTTTCCATCTCTATTATCTCCTTAAATTTTTTCTCCGAAGAGTACTCCCCTATTATATCAGATTTCTTTCCATTTGTCCACCCGGCGCAGTGCGTGACCCAGGGTTTTTGAACGAGTTAAATTTCTATGAACAAGTTTTTAATAAATCGAATAAATACCAATAATATTTCTATATTAGAATAAT
>CACZSM010000160.1 GCA_902783815.1 uncultured Ruminococcus sp. | reverse complement strand
TTTATCGTCTCCTAAAATAATTTCACCAACAGCTTATCATTATACACCATTTAAATTATTTTTTAAACAAATCGTGACTAAAATTTTTTATTTTTGTAGGAGTGGATAATTTTCAACAGAATATTATATCAATATTAACGAAAATATGATTTAGTAAAATGTTAAAAAAATGGGTTGAAAAATTTGTAAAAATATTGTAAAATAGAGTTGATATAATTCTGATTTAATACTATTGTGCTGCCGAGGATAAAGCCATAGCTTGCTGACCTCGCATAGAATGTACTGGCAGCTGATTATTAAAGGATAAGGAGGAATCATTATGGCAACAAAGTTTGACATGATAAATGGAAATGACGAGATCTTTAAGAATAAGGAGTATGTCGAGGATTCAATAATTTTTAATGCTATTGAGTCTGCAAGGAAAGAAAGCGGCTTCGAGCTTTATTCCGACCATAAATATGTGATAATTCTTATTACAAAAAATGACCATCGCGTATGGCTCTGGACATCCGCAGCGATCAAGGATGATACTAATAAACTGATAGATATATGCCGTTTCCTTAGAGATTGTAATATCCCGAAGGCGGAGATATATCTCAAGCAGGATGTTGCAGACAGCTTTTCGGATCTGTATGCGCTTACAACGCTTGAAATTAATTACTCTATAACAGATGAGTTTTCTATTGCCGTATTTACCCATACGGGAGAAAAAATCGCTGAGATACCTGCTGCTCTGCCGGGTGAGGGTGAAGAGATCGTTAAGATCGATAAGGATAATGCAGAGCATACAAAAATGGTGTGGGATTTTTATGAGTCACTGAAAGAAGAATTCCACTGGCAGACAAAGCTGGAAAGAAAAGTTAATCAATATCTCAATACAGATATGTATGCGCTTATCAAGGACGGAAGAATAGTTGCCAATGCAGTTATTGGCAGCCGTACTGAGGAATTTCTCAGGATAAAGTCTATCGCAGTCCGCGAGGATGAGCGCCGAAAGGGCTTTGGCTATAAGATGTGCGTATATGCTCTGAATCAGATCAAGAGCAGGGGGCTTACTCCTATACTATATACTCATATCGGTAATGCCGCTGCTATGGCATTGTGGGCAAAGACGGCTTTCAAGGAGAAGAATAAGCTGTATCTCCTGAAAATTGAGAATAACGATTAAAGGGTTTTTAGATCCATATTGCAGACCAGCTGTCGGAGGATAGGCTGGTCTGTTGTTTTTTAAGTCGGAAAACAGAAAATTATATAGATATATAAAAGTCAATAGTTATTTTACACAAAAATAAGTTGGTGTATTTAGTTATATTCTATAATAGCAAAGCTAAAAAACTCTTTATTTTCCGAATATAATATAATATAATAAAGTCAGCTGAAAGGAATTTTTCAGTTGTCTTTGAGGATTAGCCTTTAAGAGTTGTCAGGAGGAATGTACTATGACATTTGAGATCAGAGAAAGACTTGAAATTAACAATGTAAACAATAAAGCATTTCCTGTTGTACAGAAGCTGTGGGAGTATATCATACTCATCTGTATGCAGTTCAGGAATGAGTCAGAAATAATAAAGTCACTTTCCATAGGTACAGATAGTGAGTGTATAAAGATAGAGTGTACCATGATAAGTGAAAACGAGAAAAGGATAATAGTAACCATTTCAGATGAGAACGGCTTGAAAAATCATGCGATATACGCAGCCGGAACAACAGGTGAGATAATTAATCAGATCACACTATTCTCATCAAAACTGCTGTCAGGACAACATCTGATGCTGGAGGGCTGTTATCTGCCGGGACCGGGGATAGATGATAAGATCGGAACGGTATTCTGGAAGGATTTTCTTACCGATGATTCAGAAGAGTTACTGAAATATGTATCATATCAGAGCAGAGAAAGTTTTAATTCAGATATCAATAACACCTATAAATTCGGAGTTCCAGCCGGACATCTGATGTCGGCATAACTAAGGGCAGAAAGGAACATCATTATTCCCGGATCAGGATTCAACCTCAGGTTGAATGACAATAAGATAAACAGGAAGTATAATCTTAATGTATCAGGAAAAGTGCCGGTCGGAGTACCGGTGCTGCCTGAAAACTGAAACGAGGAGAGATAATGATGAAAAACAAGAAGAACATAAAGAATATATACAGACCCCAGACGGGAAATAATGCAGTTTTCAGACCATTTGCAGACATGAATCAGGATCCTCGCAAGCGCAGGAAAAAGCGAGCAAGATACCGTGAGTACGATCCGACATGATTTTCAGCGGAGTATATAAGATACATAGAAATGTCAGAAGGACAGCCAACCGAAGTTGACTGTCCTTTAGTATTTTGGTTACAGTTGAAATCCCTGCAAACGATAATATCATTCATAGGTGTCTGCAAGATCATGCTGAGAGCCAGAAGATTATCGACTGTAGGCAGGCTTTGACCTTTTTGCCACTTATAGATCGCCTGAGGCATTTCAAAACCGAAATACTCCTGCAGATCCCGGACGCTGAGTCCATGAGCCTCTCTCAGTCTTACGATGTTTTTTCCTGTTGCGGCAAGGTCGATAACAGGGAAGTTCATACAGGTCATTTTCATTCCTCCAGTCACAGATACTGATAAATGAGCGACGCCTACAATACTAACACAACCTCTTCATTTTTTCAAGGGGAAATACCAAAAAAGCGCAAATTCAGTAGCCCTCTCCGATAAGCTCAAGAGGGTAAATATCGATCTCATTTTTTTCGATGGAAAAGAGGATTGAGTCATACAGTTTAACCTTAAGGCCGCTGATCTCAAAGCACTCGATCCAGTCACTGCCGAAGCTCACAACGAAGCTGTCATCCTCGATCGCCTCACAAAGACCCTTGAAATACACCTTTCCGTCAATACCGATCTCAGTATATGAAGGGCTGAGAGGCTCCTGTCTTGCGGTTATCTCGTCTGAATCGATATATGGCAGAAACAGCTCGCAGTCATATTTTGTACCGACAACAGGTTTGATATCGAACGATCTCCATATTCCTGCGATGGGGCCAATATCTGTTTTTCCGCAAATCGAGAGCTTGTCGTTCATTTCAGTAACGACCATTTCTACTACAATAGTCATTAGTATCTTCCTCAAAAAATCAAATACAATGAAGCAGGGTTATTGCCTGACAAAAAGAGCGCTCCGACCCACCCGAAACGCTCTGAGCTGAAAAAATACGCGTATTATTCCTGATCTTCCTTCATTTTTGCATAGCATTCGCTGCAATATACCGGGCGATCCTCACGCGGCTTAAAAGGAACTCTTGCTTCTTTACCGCAAGCAGCACAGGTACCTGTGAACATTTCTCTTTCTGGTCTCTGAGCATTTTTTCTTGCGCTGCGGCAAGCTTTGCATCTCTGTGGCTCATTCTCAAAGCCCTTGGAAGCGTAGAACTCCTGTTCACCGACTGTGAAAACGAATTCCTGACCACATTCTTTGCAAACTAAAGTCTTATCCTCGTACATTTGATTTACCTCGCTTTGGTTTTTTGTTTTCGCCCTCGGACGGAATTGCACCGCCACCTTTGATAAAATATTGTCAACGCTCTCCTGTAATAAGCTACCTGGGCATATAATGCTGTTCAATTTCTTATGGACTTCAATTTTTTTCTGACTCTCTGCATAGCAGACTCGCAGGATTTCTTATTTGAGCCGAGGTACTGAGCAATTTCCTTGTAATCATAGCCGTCTATATACATCAGCACGACATCAAGTTCAAATTCCGACAGGCAGAATTTCAATTTCGCATACAGTTCCTTAAAACTTTCGTCCTCGATAAGAGCGCTTTCAGGTTCAGTATTAGAAGCGGAAAGCAGATCCATTTCATCGGATAGGGAGACAGCGGAATTAATGATATCATTTTTTTTGCTGTTGGCGCGGCGCAAAGCGGAGACCATACGGTTAGATATACAAACGGAGGCATAGGTTCTGAAGGAAGCGGTCTCGTCGGCGTTAAAGGATTTCACGGCGTCATCAAGACCAATAAGACCCTCCTGGAAGAGATCCTCAGCATCGATACCCATATTATAATATTTTTCGGCTTTACTGCGGATGATACTGATATAGCGCACATAGAGTTCGCCGAATGCTTCTTGTTTACCATTTCTGCTGAGCGCAGCGAGCTGTTCATCGCTTAATGAATTGAGATCATCATCAAGAATCAAATCGTTCATCATAGCACCTCACATCATCCGTACCTCTAAATGATACACTATTTTTTTGAATAAGTCAATGATAATTTTATAAATTATGTTTAAAAATACCAAATTCGGCTGTTATGATGCAAAACAGATACAGTTGTTTGTACAGTTTTACAAAATGAGCAGTGAATAGAATGAAAATACTTTAATGAATCATGGGATTTAGTCATTGCAGCCACAAAAACAGAGTAATAATTCCTGTAGGGAAAGAATTTTACATTGTTATAACAGAGATCACACTAAGTAATGGAGAATAATGATTGTAAATAATAGATAATAAACTATAAACAGAATTGTTAAATATGCTAAATATGTTGTGTACTTCTTGCATAGGTGCTGCGTAGTAATATATAATAATATCAAGTTTTAAAAAAGGGTGAGAAATATGGTTGTTAATGTTGAAAGCATGGGACTTCTTGGTATGGAAGCATTCCCGGTAAAGGTTGAGACTGACGGGGAAAACTGTTTGCCTTCTTTTGATATTGTAGGACTCCCTGATGCCTCCGTCAAGGAATCAAAGGATAGGGTAAGGTCTGCAATAAGAAATAGCGGATTTGATTTTGTATCCTGCGGCATTATTGTAAACCTTGCTCCTGCGGATGTAAAAAAGGTCGGCTCTGTATATGATCTTCCGATACTTGTTTCTATTATGTGCCTGTTCGGATATCTTAAATGTGATATTTCTGACTCTGCATTTATCGGAGAGCTTTCCCTCAGCGGAGAAATACGCCATGTAAATGGTGTACTTCCGATGGCTATTGAAGCCAAGAAAAGGGGAATAAAGAATTTTTATGTTCCTGCGATCAATTCCAGAGAGGGTGCTGCTGTCAGTGGTATCAATATAATACCTGTCCGTAATGTAAGGGAGCTTGTGGATCATCTTAGGGGCAAACGAATTATAGCTCCTCAGCCTCATATTCTTCAGGAAAAAATACAGCAAAAATATAACTTTGATTTTTCGGATGTAAAAGGACAGTTCGAGGCTAAAAGAGCACTTGAAATTGCTGCCTGCGGAGGTCATAATGTCCTGCTTATCGGAAGTCCAGGAACAGGCAAGTCAATGCTTGCAAAAAGACTGCCCTCAATACTTCCGGATATGACATTCGATGAGATCATAGAAACCTCTAAGATCCACTCTATAGCCGGAATACTGCCGGATGAAAACTCACTTGTGACTGAAAGACCTTTCCGGAGTCCGCATCATACGATATCGCCTGCCGGACTTACTGGAGGCGGTACTATACCGCATCCCGGAGAGATATCTCTTGCACATAACGGCGTCCTTTTTCTTGACGAGTTTCCTGAATTCAGCAGGAATACAATGGAAATACTCCGCCAGCCTATCGAGGACGGAGCAGTAACTATATCCCGTGTAAATGCTTCGTTTACTTACCCATGCTCAATAATGCTCATATGTGCCATGAACCCGTGTCCCTGCGGATATTTCGGACATCCGAGAAGAGCTTGTACCTGTTCACAGAAAGCGGTTTCACAGTATCTTTCGAGGATCTCAGGACCACTGCTTGACAGACTTGATATTCATGTAGAGGTTCCTCCGGTAGAATTTGAAGAATTGTCATCGGAAGAAAAAGCGGAGTCGTCAAATGAGATAAAAAGCAGAGTAGATCGTATCCGGGCAGTTCAGAATGAGCGTTTTAAGGGTACGGGAATAACCTGTAATGCAAGGATAACGCCGATGCTCCTGAATGATATGTGTCCGATGGATGACAGCGCAAAGCAGACAATCAGGGATTCATTTGAAAAGCTGGGACTGTCCGCAAGAGCCTATGACAGACTTCTTAAGGTTGCAAGAACGATAGCGGATATGGATGGTTCAGAGGTGATAAAGAAGGTACATATATTTGAGGCGATACAGTACAGAACACTGGACAGAAAATACTGGGGCGGAAGGAGTTGAATAGAAAAAAATGATTGTTATAGATTGTCACGATCATATATATCATAAAAAACTTGCTGCAATGGCAGTAAAGGGAGTAGGGGAGTATTATAATACTGAGATGAGCTGCGGCGGTACTGCTGAGGAGCTTGCGGAGATAACCGAGGATTCACCTGTAAGACATTTTGTAGTAAATGCAGTAGCGCCAAATGCGAGATCGGTAAAAAGACTAAATGACTTTATAGCCGGAGAATGTAAGAAGCATAGTCAGTTTACAGGTCTTGGAACCCTGCATCCTGATATGGATGATGCGGAAAATGAGATAGAGAGGATCATATCACTTGGACTAAAGGG
>CACZSM010000159.1 GCA_902783815.1 uncultured Ruminococcus sp. | reverse complement strand
TTTACGGCAAAACTACAGTAGTATCTTTCGTTCCGGCTGCAGTTGCAACATATCTTGTAAAGGTCAATGTTAAGGACGTTACAGGTAAGATAGTAACGAAGCAGTTTACAGTCGAATCTACTAAGCCACAGGGCAATGACCTTGTAAATAAGTCAACTCTTAATAAGACAAGGACTGAAAAGGGCAGCCCGATAACAATAACAGGTGCAGCATCCGGCGGAGCAGGCGGCTATAAGTATGCGTTCTATTACAAGAAAACTACCAGTAAGGCTTTCACTGCTATTGGCGAGGAATATGGTACCGCTGCTACAGCAGTATTTACTCCGGCATCAGCAGCAGAGTATAATGTTCGTATAAATGTAATGGACAGCAACGGCAGAATTGTTACCAAGCAGTATAAGATAGTTTCTACCGCTCCACTTACAAACAGCAGTACGATAAGCGCAAAGGAAGTTACAAAGGGTACAAAGATAACTCTGAATGGCAAGGCAGGCGGCGGCACAGTTCCTTATACCTATGCGTACTACTACAAGAAGTCAACCAGCAGTTCCTGGACAAAGATCGGTTCAGGCTTCTCTTCTGCAACAAGCGCTGAATTCACTCCGGCAGTCAAGGCTACCTACAATGTTAAGATAGCAGTAAAAGACAAGACCGGAAAAACAGTTGAAAAAACCTTCAGCGTTGTTTCTAAATAGTCAATCAGGCGCTCACAGCTTCCGGGCTGTGGGCGCTTTTGTTTTATACAGGGATTATTTTTTATGTACATATTCTTTTCAAGTATAATGTGGTATAATATATAAGATATTTTTTAATTATGGAGTTGATACTGTGGACACTATTATCTACATAAGATTTGCGCTCCTGGCGTATCTGGTAATCATGAATATTACTGCAGTCATTGTTACTGTGCATGACAAAAGAGCTGCTAAAAAAAGCAAATGGAGAGTCCCCGAAAGAACTCTCCTGCTTATTGCCACCCTCAGCGGCTGTATCGCAATGTATTTTACAATGAAATTGATCAGACACAAAACTAAGCATCCGAAATTTATGATCGGTATTCCGCTTATTTTTATTGCAGAAGCTGCCGCTGCTTATTTTTTGTTCCCTTATTACTCTTTCATTTTCGTATGATCAGAATTTAAGCTTTTCTGCTATATAGTCTGTCAGCTTATCAATGGCTATTCTTTCCTGTGACATAGTATCTCTGTCGCGGACTGTTACGCAGCCATCATCAATACTGTCGAAGTCGTAGGTAATGCAGAACGGAGTTCCGATCTCGTCCTGACGGCGGTAACGCTTGCCTATGGAGCCTGCATCATCGTAATCAACCATGAAGCTCTTTGAAAGCATTGCATATACCTCCTCTGCCCTTTCACCCAGCTTCTTTGACAACGGTAGTACCGCTGCCTTGAACGGCGCAAGTACAGGATGCAGACGAAGCACTATTCTTGTATCCTTTTCATCTATCTGTTCCTCGTCATATGCCTCTGTCATTACTGCAAGGAAAAGTCGCTCAACGCCAAGTGACGGCTCTATTACATATGGTATATACTTTTCATTCGTTGTCGGATCAAAGTATTCAAGGCTCTTTCCGCTTGTATTGATATGCTGTGTAAGGTCATAATCAGTCCTGTCAGCAACTCCCCACAGCTCGCCCCAGCCAAACGGGAACAGATATTCAAAGTCTGTTGTTGCCTTTGAATAGAAGCAAAGCTCCTCCGGCGAATGGTCACGCAGACGGAGGTTTTCTTCTTTTATCCCGATTGAATACAACCAGTCTCGGCAGAAGCCTCTCCAGTACTCGAACCATTCAAGATCAGTCCCTGGCTTACAGAAAAATTCAAGCTCCATCTGCTCAAACTCTCGGACTCGGAATATGAACTTTCCTGGAGTTATCTCATTTCTGAAAGACTTTCCTATCTGTGCCACGTCAAAAGGTACTTTTCTTCTTGTTGTTCTCTGTATATTTGCAAAGTTTACGAAAATTCCCTGCGCTGTTTCCGGACGAAGATAAAGTGTATTTTTACTTTCCTCTGTAACACCCTGGAAAGTCTTGAACATCAGGTTGAACTGACGAATTTCTGTAAAATTATGCTTTCCGCATATCGGACAGGGAATATTATGTTCCTCTATATATGCAGAAAGCTGTTCATTTGTCCAGCCTGCCACACTTGTACCGTCAAATTCCTCGATCAGGTTATCTGCTCTATGACGGGTCTTACATTCTCGACAGTCCATAAGAGGATCTGAAAAGCCTCCGAGGTGTCCGGACGCCACCCATGTCTGCGGATTCATCAGTATTGCGGCGTCAAGTCCGACATTATACTTATTCTCCTGAATAAACTTCTGCTGCCATGCCGCTTTTATATTGGTTTTCAGTGCTGATCCAAGTGGGCCGTAATCCCATGTATTAGACAGTCCGCCATAGATCTCTGATCCCGGATATACAAATCCTCTGTTCCGGCAAAGTGTCTGGATCTTATCAAGTGTTTTTTCCGTATTTTTCATTAGTATTCCTCCCAAAATTAATCGGATACACTTATTCTAACACATTATTTCCAAAAGTGCAACATTTTATCTTACACTTAGCCGGAGTGCCTGCGGCGGCGTGACCGGCGCAGTGCCTGCGCTGTCAATTTTGCCCTCCCCCTGTCAGCTACGCTGACATCGTCTCGCCTGCCGGCTCGGTCGGCGCTTCT
>CACZSM010000158.1 GCA_902783815.1 uncultured Ruminococcus sp. | reverse complement strand
GTAAAGCATCTTTCACCTTTAGTAAGAGCAGCGGCGAAAGCGGCTCTTTCGGCGCAAAGTCCGACGGGGAAGGATGAATTTTCGATATTGACTCCAGTATAAATTTTTCCGTCGGCGGTCAAAAGAGCAGCGCCGACAAGAAAACGAGAATAGGGAGCATGGGCATTATAACGGACATTCATTGATTTTTCTATCAGTTGCATGAGCTTATCCTTATGAAGCTCTGCTTCCAATTTCAAATAGGATTCCTTGAATTTCATCAATTCCGTTGACATTTTATCAGCTCCATTTCCATGAAGGGACAATATATAAATTTTCCGTGGAGAGGTGAGGGGGGAAGAAAAGGTTTAGTCAATATTTCACTGAATTTTATCTGCTGTTTCGAGAGCTATTTTTACCATATCATTAAAAGTATTTTGTCTTTCGGCGGCGCTTGCCTCCTCGCCGGTCAGAGGGCAGTCAGAAACGGTACAGATACATAGTGCATTTTTACCCAGTCTTGCGGCGTTATAATACAGAGCAGCGCTTTCCATTTCCGTAGCGAGGACACCGAAGTTTCTCCATTTTGCAAGTGATGCAGACTCGTCATAGAAAGTATCGGTACAAAGCACAGTTCCGACGAATACATTTTTCCCATTAGCAGCAGCTATTTCCTCAGCAGTTTTGAGCAGACTGTAGGAAGCAGCGGCACACGGACGGCAAGGCATACCGAACTGATCCGCATAGCTTGAATTAGTACAGCTTGCCAATGCAAGGACGATATCCCTGATATGGAGATTTTGGCTAATTGCGCCGGCGGTGCCGATACGGATAATATTATCCACATCATAGAATTTAAAAAGCTCATAGGAATAGATACCCATTGACGGCATACCCATTCCGCTTGCCATAACAGAGACTTGTTTTCCATTATATTTTCCCGTATAGCCATACATACCGCGGACTTCATTTACAAGTGCTGCATCCTGAAGGAAGGTTTCCGCGATAAATTTAGCTCTGAGCGGATCACCGGGCATAAGTACGGTTTTTGCAAAATCACCTTTATTAGCGCTGTTGTGAGGTGTTCCCATAATGATTCCTCCGTTTATCAGTAGCCGAGTTCTTCTCCGACGATAATGACTTTGATCCTGTCCTTAATTCTCTGCTGAGCCATAACGACGAAGTTACAGCAAATTCTCTGTTCACTTCTGCATCCGTCACAAGCGAAGCTGTCCTCTTTTTTCAAAGAAATGCACTCACCTGTTTTTGCACAAGGAGTAGCGCAGTTAAGTCTTACGGTATTTGGAGGAGCAGCCTTTGTCTTGACTCTTTTCACAGCGTCCTTGATATCGGGGACGATCTTGTTATATCCGACAACGACAATAACGCTGTCAGGGCCATAGAGCATAGCGGCAACACGGTTTGAATTGCCGTCAACATTATAAAGCTCGCCGTTTTCAGTGACCGCATTAGAGCTTGAAAGATACACATCTGCAAGCAGAGATTTCTTATATATTTCAAGAACCTGAGCTCTTGTAAGACCCTCTGCGGAGCGGTCGAGATAGTTATACTTTCCGGATTTCAGCATATCCCTTATACCTGTCTGAGAGAGTGTAACAGAGCCTCCATGAGAGACGGTGCAGCCCTCCGGCAGCAGCTGAGAAACGATTTCCTTAGCCTTTTCCTTATTTTCGGCAAAGAAAGCCTGCATATTGTTCTTTCTGAGAGCCTCCATAGTTTTTTCAATTTTTGTCATATCGAGTTTTTCCATAGAAAACACATCCTTTTTTATAATATTTTAATTTTGCACAGTAGGTTCAAATCTTTCGAGGAAAGAATGTTCGTCATCCTCCAGATAGTAGCCGATCACAGTGCTGAGGTTTACTCTTTCAACGCTGCGGAAGATATTTATATCCACCTGAGGGTTAGTTTTTTTCATCTGAGCGATCAGCTGTTTAACTTCCTGACGCTTTGAAGTACCGGTACCGTCAGTTTGTGAATTTTGTTCTGTAAAGCGGCAGGCGCACTGCAAAAATTCCAGATGGTTATAATTCCTCCACGAGATAATATCCTTTTCACGGATATAGTACATAGGTCGGATAAGCTCCATTCCCTCATAGTTAGAGCTTTTTATTCTTGGCATCATAGTCTGCACCTGAGCGCCGTAGAGCATACCCATTAATATTGTTTCCACAACATCATCAAAATGGTGTCCGAGGGCTATTTTGTTACATCCCAGATCCTTAGCGAATTTGTAAAGATACCCTCGTCTCATTCTTGCGCAGAGGTAGCAGGGGTTCTTTTCAATATTGACAACATTGCTGAATATATCGGAATCAAATATTTTTATTGGAATATTCATAAGCAGGGCGTTGTCGATTATTTTTTGACGGTTAGCCGGAGCGTAGCCAGGATCCATTACAATGAATTCCATATCAAATGGATAGTCACCATGAACAGAAAGCTCCTGCATCAGCTTAGCGAGGAGCATTGAATCCTTGCCGCCGGAGATGCAGACGCCGATCTTATCTCCGCGGCTTATCAGCTTATAGTCCTTTACTGCGCCGACAAAGCGGTGAAACAGGGTCTTTTTATATTTTGTAATAATGCTGTGTTCAATAGATTTATAACTCTCCATTATTTACCATCCTGATGATTCAGAAATCCGTAGTACGGCACGAATACTCCATGTTTGTTCCTCCAGAATACAGATCCGACAGGACTGTCGAGAAACTCGATTATATCCGGGTCATAGTTACAGATAGTATTAAGGCTGAAAATATCCATTTTATCCATATCTGACATATACTGTTCATCCTCATCCCCGGCAAAAAATCTCCAGCCGCTGTCCGGCTTGGAGGGGTAGGGATGTTCTCTGTACATCAGACCGACCCTGCATTTGTCAACGGTTATCCTGTCGGTAGCGAAGCAGCCGTCGGCGTCGTCCCATTCAAGAAGCTCCACAAGACCGCTTTTTGGTATAGCCCAGGGTTTTTCCTTTTTATCCGAGCAGCAGTTTGGTCTTACTATATCAATAATATCCACAACTGCCTCTGATGCTGCTGTAAATTTATCATAGGCATAACCATGCTTCGGCATGAAGTTAAGCCTGTCGAAGAGCAGTCTCGGGCCGTACTCTATTTTGAAAAGCATTTCCTCCTCATAAAGCGGGCGCATCTGGAGGAACTGTACAGGCTCGCCGCTTGGGAGCATACATATTTCCCCGTAGGCGCTGTTCAGTGTAAGGTTATCAAGGATAACTCCGTCAAAATCGACAGAATTATCCAATACGCTTCCATATGCGACCGTATGTCCATAGCCGAGCCAGGTTTCATCCACCTGTATCATTTCCCCGAACTGACGCATAATTCTTGCGACCCATTCATATTTTTCCATCATTTCCGCAGGTGTCAGATACGGCGGCAGGAACGATACAAGTTCAACTCTGTGCAGACAGGGAGTGCCGTCATCCATAACATCATTACCCTTGTAAGCGCCGATACCGACTGAAATAACGGTATAGAAATTTCTTTTTTTATCCGGCGGCACGAAAACCACATTAATAGGGTGGGCAATAACAGAGCCGTCCTGTTCATGGATCGGAAAGAAGTTAAAATTTCCGAAGTTTTTGCTGATATGTTCCATCAGAGCATAGACATCATCATCACTATAGATTTCAAGCTCTACAGTTTCCTCTCCGAAGAGGTTATTCCAAGCAGTTTCGTCAATATCCCTCGCAGCCTCACTTGCCCTGTCGAAGTTTTCGTCATCGCCGATATCCTGGTAGATATAGCAGAGCAGCAGCCATACATCCAGACAATTCTCATCAATTCCGAGACACATTTCTGCTTCTCTTACAGCGGAATGATATTTGTGCAGAGAGTAGAAGGTACCTGCAAGTTCGAGATGATATCCGAGGTCGTCATCGCACACATCTTCCTTCATATCCTCAAGGACATCCAGAGCTTCTTTAGCTCTTCCACAGCTTGTCAGCGCATGAGCAAGAGTCAGGGCGAGTTCCTCATTCATTTCATCGTCATCAAGCGCCTGTATTTTTTTTACGACCTCATCAAATTTTCCATTTCCCATAAGTTCATCAATTTCCGAAAAGAATTCAGGATCCATATTATCCACCTCCTGTTCAGTCATCATATCCTTTTTCATTCTCTGATTATATCACAAATCTCCCACAATTGCAAGCATCACGACTGAGCCGGAAGGAGAGAATAGAGAATAACGAATAATGAATAGATAATAATATTTGGTACAATAAGTGTATAGTTTAACCACAGAAAATGACAACAATATCTTACCAGGCGCTCCTGAGTTTGGAGTTAGGAGTGTGGAGTGTGGAGTTACGCCACTATTCGTTATTATCTATTCGTTTTTCTCTATTCTTTACTTCTGCTGACATGGAGAAATCAACGGACACAGAAATAATTATGTGTGTCAATAGCTGTAATTGAGTTTTAGAAGCCGCGTAGGAGAAACAACGACCCCGGCGGCACGCCGGCGGAAAG
>CACZSM010000157.1 GCA_902783815.1 uncultured Ruminococcus sp. | reverse complement strand
AGGCTTGCGGTTTCCAAAGGCAGAGCCTTTGGTCGCACTCCGGCGCAGTGCCTGCGCTCTCATTGTTTCTCCTGCGCGGCTTCTAAAACTCAATTATAGATATTAACATACATGAGAATGAAAGTGTCAAGTCATTTCTCCATGTCGGCGTCCGCCGACGATGGTGCTGCGCACACAACGCATCTTCGATGCCGAGTAGTAGTTTTGCATATCAAGTATGCTCCCAATGCCATAAAAGTAAGACCGCGCTCGACTAATTTATGTTTGTTAGTCAGAGCGTAGCGCAGCGAGCGACTATCGCGAAATTGAGAGTAAATACAAATTAAAAGAAGATAAAGAAAAACGGCTGTGAAGCCTTAGCCTCACAGCCTGTATGATATGAAATCAGTCAGCGGCATAAACAGAAACCTGCTTACGATCTCTGCCAAGACGCTCAAACTTTACCTTACCGTCGATTTTTGCAAAAAGGGTATCATCTGATCCTCTTCCGACATTATTTCCCGGATGGATATGTGTTCCTCTCTGCTTTACGAGGATATTGCCTGCCAGTACAAACTGACCGTCAGCGCGTTTTGTTCCAAGTCTTTTAGACTCAGAATCTCTGCCGTTCTTTGTTGAACCGCCGCCCTTTTTATGAGCGAACAACTGTACATTTATTTTCAGCATCGTATTACACCTCCGTAATAATAACCTTAAGATTTTTCGGGTACTGCTCCACTGTTTGTTCCAGATGGAGTTTAAGACCTGTCAGAACGGACTGACAGTCCTCGATATTCTTCTCATCAACATACACAAACATATCCCCATCCCCATCCTGAGCCTGAGCCTTAGCGCCTATGACATCTGTAATAGTATTAGCGGTCAGATAAGCGGCGGAGGAGACGAACGCGCACAGCACATCCTCACCTGCACCAGCGATACCGGCATGGCCGCTGATATGGAAACCTGATATTCTGTTATGTTGATCCAAAAAGAACTCAGCCCTAATCATGCTTCAATAGCTTCGATCTGTACCTTAGTATATCTCTGTCTGTGACCCATTTTGCGTTTTGAGCCTTTCTTTGGCTTATAGGTGAAAACAGTGATTTTCTTACCCTTAACGGTATCGAGGATTTTAGCTGTAACCTTAGCGCCCTCAACATAAGGAGCGCCCACCTTAAAGCCATCGTCTGTGCTGACTGCTACCACCTTAAAGTCAACGGTAGAATCGTTTTCAGCTTCGAGCTTTTCAACATAGACAACATCGCCGTTAGCGACCTTGTACTGCTTTCCGCCTGTTTCAATAACTGCGTACATAAATTGACACCTGCCTGTCATCAAACTCGCTGCCGGAGGCGAGAGTAAAACCCCACTTAAAGCCCACAGCAAGCGGCTTTATTATAATATCACAGTCAAAGGCATTTTGTCAAGAGCAATGCAAAGCTGATTACTTATTATTTTTTCTGACGACCAATACCTTAGCGATGCGGCGGTTTTCCACTTCCTGAACTGTGAATCGTACCCCATTTATCACAACAGAGGGATGCTCACCAGGTTTTGGAATATGCCCCATACGGTCAAGCATTACTCCGGCGAGGGTATCGTTATCATCTTCCTCGAAGCTAAGGCCAGTAAGTTCAGCAATTTCGTCGAGGGAAGCCGCGCCATCGACGGTAAAACGGTTTTCATCGAGTTTACGGATTTCCTCATCCTCATTATCGAACTCATCCTGTATGCTGCCCACGATAGATTCAACGAGATCCTCCATTGTAATAATACCGCCCGTACCGCCGAACTCATCAACAACGACTGCAATTTGAGTTTTATTCTGAGTCATATATTCAAACATTTCGCTGCAGCGTTTTGATTCAGGGACGAACACAGCTTCTTTAATAATACTGCCGTCAATTTTTTCTGTAGGGCGATCCTTACTGATATACGGCAGAAGATCCTTTACATGGATGATCCCCACAATATCGTCGATATCCTCATGATATACTGGTATTCTTGACTTACCGCTTTTAATTGCAGCATCGGCGACATCCGTAAGCAAGGCGTCATCTCTTACAGCGACAACATCCTTCCGGTGCGTCATAATTTCGCCGACAGAGGTATCATCGAAATCAAAGATATTTTCGATCATATCCTTTGTATTACCCTCAATAACACCGCTTTCCTCGCCCTCGTCCACCATCATAAGAATTTCCTCTTCGGTAGGAGAATCCTCGTCATTAAGTCTGCCACTGCCGGTAAGACGGAGCATAGCATCCGAAAGAAGTTCGGGAAGAATTGTCAGCGGAGCGAGCGTGATATTCATAAATTCTATACCGGAAGCAAATTTTACTATTCTGCTGCTATTTCCAGCCGAGCCAATTCTTTCAGCTGCAAGTCCGCATACGCTGCTGCCAAAGAACACCGCTGCAAAAAGTACGACAATAACAGCGATCACATAAGACGCAAAAAAGTCCGGTAAAATATTGAGGATAAGATACGCAAGTCTGCGTTGAAACATAAGCTCACAGATCACAGCAGAACCGCACAGAGCATAGAGAAAGCCTATTCTGAACCTTCTGAGATATCTTTCATCATTTTCCAGTATATCCAGAGCTTTTTGCGCATTTTTAGTTTTTAATTTTTTTATAGAGTTGGTTGAAGCGGAACTGATAACCCCTCTGAAATATGACATAGTATAGCTAAGCACGATAAGAATGATAAGTACCGTGATACCTGCCAGATACAAGTTCGTATCATAACCGTCAGAATCCCCTGCCAACTGCAAACACCTCTCTTGTACAAAAAGCCGATGGATCCAGTTCCACCGGCTTTTGCCTCATTTTTTATTCTTTTTTCTCAGCGCAGGTATCAGTCCTCACGCTTTTTTCTCATTGTAACATAAGCTGCCATTGCAGAGACTGCGCAAGCTATCATAACCATTGCTGCAGGTGTATTGTCTGCTGTTGGTACGGTATTATTCGATCCGGTATTGTCAGCAGAGCTGTTCTGGTTGTTATTATTACCATTGTTGTTATTATTTCTGCTTGTTTCGCTGTTTTTGTTATTGCCGCTGTTGTTTTCCTCGGTTTTGCTGTTTTCCTCGGTCTTGCTGTTCTCCTCGGTCTTGCTGTTCTCCTCGGT
>CACZSM010000156.1 GCA_902783815.1 uncultured Ruminococcus sp. | reverse complement strand
TACATAAGGACAGCTGTTTGAAAATCCGTTTTTTTCCATTTTCCATCGGACACTTACAATATTTCGTCTGACCTTTGCCGGATATTTGCCGCAGCCATATTTTTCTGAAAAAGCAGCCATACAATCTCCGGCGGTGGCATAGGGATTCATATTAAGATGATTTTTATCCTTGATAGTATCAATTTCGTCAGTTTTCTTTTCGTTAAAATAGAATACCTCTCCTACGCCGAGTCGGATAGGCAGATCATCTGTCCATTTATCGCCGCAGCGTTCGGTCAATTCGATAAGACTTGCTATAGTATCATTAATTTCATCATCTGCAATAAACAGTTTATTTATGACAACATTATATAATGTATCATTAACAGCGAGTGGAACTCCGTTTACATCGAATATTTCTCCGCGTGGAGCATCCGTATAAATAGTATAGGAATCAGCGTCGGCACTGATATTTTTATAGCGGTCAGCTTCCGCGATCTGTAATTGAGCAAGCCTTGCACAGAAAACTGCGATTATCACCAGTACGATTGTAAGCAGCAGAGCCGATCTCCATTTCAGTTTTTTATCCTCCACAGATCACACCTCCGGATATACGATATCTGACAAAATTCCACAAATTCCCCATTAATCATTTAAGCTCCGGCATCCTGCCGGAGCTATAAATTTATACTGTCACACACTCAGATGAGTCTTGCGGAACCTGATTTTCTTGCGGCATCCATAACAGCCTGAGCTACAGTTTTGCCGATCCTTTTGTCAAAGGCAAAGGGAAGTACATATTCCTCTCTGAGTTCACTTTCGTCAACAAGTGACGCAATGGCATAAGCTGCAGCAACTTTCATATCATCATTAATTTCCTTTGCGCGGCAGTCAAGTGCTCCACGGAATATTCCAGGGAAACAAAGCACATTATTGATCTGATTCGGGAAGTCAGATCTTCCCGTACCGATAACTCTTGCTCCGGCGGCCTTTGCCTTATCGGGCATTATTTCCGGAGTCGGGTTAGACATTGCAAAAACAATTGCGTCCTTATTCATAGAACGAACCATATCCTCGCTTACGATACCAGGCGCAGATACTCCTATGAATACATCACTGCCCTTCATAGCATCAGCAAGCGTACCGGTAAGGTGCGATCTGTTGGTGACAGCAGCCATTTCAGCCTTTGCGCTGTTAAGACGCTTATCACCCTCACAGATTATTCCGACGCTGTCGCAGAGCGTAAGATTCTGTACACCCATTTTCATAATGAGCTTTGATATTGCAATACCTGCCGAACCTGCGCCGTTTACTACTACATTTATCTCCTTGATATCCTTTTTTACGACTTTAAGTGCATTGACAAGCGCAGCGGCAACGACAACAGCTGTACCATGCTGATCGTCATGGAATACCGGAATATCACATATTTCCTTGAGTTTCTTTTCAATTTCAAAGCATCTTGGCGCAGCGATATCCTCAAGGTTTATTCCTCCGAAGCTGCCGGAGATAAGGTATATTGTGCGTACTATCTCGTCAACATCCTTTGAGCGGATACAAAGCGGAAATGCGTCAACATCTCCGAACTCCTTGAAAAGCGCACACTTGCCCTCCATGACAGGCATACCTGCCTCCGGACCAATATCTCCAAGTCCAAGTACGGCAGTACCGTCTGTAATTACAGCAACGAGGTTATTTCTTCTTGTGAGCTGAAAGGATTTGTCGTAATCCTTCTGAATTTCGAGGCATGGTTCTGCAACTCCAGGAGTATAAGCTAAAGAAAGCTCCTCAGAGTTTGTTATAGGCGCTCTTGAAACGACCTCTATTTTACCATTCCATTCATAGTGTTTTTTAAGTGATTCCTGTCTGATATCCATTTTTTTCCCTTTCCTTTACATATTATTATTGTACATCAATATTCAAAAAACGCAGATTCATTTTATACCATCCGGGTTTTTAGTCTGGAAGTTCCATGTATCCTCGCACATTTTGTCGATATCGTACTGAGCGTGCCAATTCAGCTCAGTATTTGCTTTTTCGGCGTCGGCATAGAATGCTGGGAGATCACCGGCGCGTCTGTCGCCGATAACATAGTTCAGAGGTTTTCCGCTTGCTTTTTCAAAGGCATGGATTATATCAAGTACGCTGTAGCCTTTGCCGTTACCTATATTATATGCTTCTATCCCGGTAGTATCCGCGATTTTCGCAACAGCACACAAATGCGCTCTTGCAAGATCGACAACATGGATATAATCTCGTATGCAGGTACCGTCTTTTGTATCGTAATCGCCGCCGAATACGGTAAGCTGTGGCAGTTTGCCTATTGCTACTCTGGCTATGTATGGCATAAGATTATTTGGTATGCCGTTGGGATCCTCTCCGATAAGTCCGCTTTCATGCGCGCCGATAGGATTGAAGTATCTGAGCAGTGAGATACTCCACTGTGGATCTGCGCGGTATATATCGCCCAGTATCTCCTCAATAAAGTATTTTGTTCTGCCGTATGGGTTGCTGACATCTCCGGTCGGCATTGTTTCCTTATATGGAATTGGGTCATTGCCGTAAACCGTTGCAGACGAGCTGAATACGATCTTTTTACAGTTATACTTTGCCATTGTTTCAAAAAGGACTATGCTTCCATAGATATTATTTTCGTAGTAAAGCATAGGCAGCTTTGCGGATTCTCCGACAGCCTTTAGTCCGGCGAAGTGTATAACCGCATCGATTTTATTTTCTGAGAATATTTTTTCAAGACCTTCTCTGTTGCGGATATCACATTCATACCTTTTCAGAGTTTTAGAAGTTATTTTCTCAACTCTGTCAAGAACCTTAGGTACGCTGTTATAGTAATTATCTACAACAATTACTTCATATCCACTTTCAAGAAGTTCAACGCAGGTATGGCTGCCGATATAACCAGCGCCGCCTGTTACAAGTATTGTCATACAAAAACCTCCATAGGTCATTTTATGCCTACCATTATATCATACCATCTACAATAAATCAAGCACCTGCGGTGCGTGACCGCACGGGACAAATTCGCGATAGTCGCTCGCTGCGCTCCGCTCTGAGCAGCAAACGGAAATTGGTCGGGCGCGGTCTTGCTTCTTTGACATGGGTAACAAACGGGAACAAAAGGCAAAAGTTTCGGTCAAGCCTTTTCAAAGGCTTGCGGTTTCC
>CACZSM010000155.1 GCA_902783815.1 uncultured Ruminococcus sp. | reverse complement strand
TTGCTATAACTTTGGAATAACTTCAAGGCTGATCCCCGCTGAAGGCAGAGCCTTCATGATCTATTATGATCCTTTCAATGAGGAGTGGCACATCGGTGACGCTCCGGCGCCTGCTGCCAATCCCGCCGGCACATACACGGTCACATGGGAAGACTACGACGGCACGATTCTCGAGGTCGATAACGATGTTGCCGCGGGCACGGTTCCGTCCTACGACAGCAAAGACCCGACGAGGCCGGATAATGAATACTATACCTATGTATTCGCCGGCTGGGGCCCCGTAGTCGGCGCTGTGAATGGCGATACCACCTACACCGCGCGCTACAGACCTGTCGCAAAGCAGGAAGAGGGTCTGATCAAGAGATTCACCTTTGAATATGAGTATGAAGTCGATGAAATGACGATCATATCCGCCAATAGCGGCTCAAAGTGGATATGGTCAGACTATAATGGCGGAAAGTATGATTATACCGGGTATGCTCATCAGGGATCACACTTTGTTATGACATACTCCTATGTTGACTATCACCGTGCCTATGAGGCAGATAACTGGATGATCACTCCCGCCATCGAGTTACCCGGATACGCTTCGAGAATGTCCTTCTATACAGCCAACGCAAATCCTAACTATCCTGAGAAATTTGATGTATGTATCGGCACTTCACCCGATCCTGCGGAAATGACCGTGATCAAAACCGTTACTCCAGTCGTTAGCGGCCTCAGAGAAGATTGGGACTACATTGAGATCGATCTTACCGCCTATGCAGGCAAAACGATCTATGTGGGCTTCCATGATACCTGCTACGATATGTATGAGGGATGGTTAGACCTGCTTGAGTTCCGTTATGATGTAGAAACTCCGGCTTACACCGTGACTTGGAAAAACGGCGAAACCGAGCTTGATTCTTACAATGTTGTATCGGGTACTGTCCCAACCTATAACGGCGAAGCTCCCACCAAGGAAGAAGACGAGGATTACACCTACACCTTCGCTGGCTGGAGCGATGGCGAAACCACCTACTCTCCCGATGATGAGTTTCCTGCGGTTACAGCCGATGTGACTTACACAGCTGTATTTGAGAGCACAGATAAGCATGTTGTCGCTGTTATCTCGATGATCGCAGATCTTCCGGATCCTGCTGATGTAACAGTTGACGACGAGGCAGATATCGAAGCAGCAACAATTGCATTACTTTCACTTTCAAGCGATCAGATAGCTCTTGTTCCTGAAGCAAGTAAAACAAGACTCGAAGAGATCGTCAATGCTTTTGCAGATGTTGCACAGGCAGCAGCAGACCAGGCAGCAGCTGACGAAGTAACATATCTTATTAATCAGATACCGGCAGAGGTATCAGCAAACGATGCAGAAGCAATTGAGAACGCAAGAGCAGCTTACAATATGCTTACTGACGCTCAGAAAGCACTTGTTGCAGATGACACTCTTGCAAAGCTGACCGCAGCAGAGGATGCTCTCGATGCAATAAATAATCCTCTTACGAACCTTTCTGTTATAAGCGAAGTAAGCGTACCAAAGGATACCCGTATTACCGTAACCGGCAATGCCGAGGGCGGAAAGGGCGACCTCAAATACGCATTCTACTACAAGAAGTCAACAAGCTCAGCATGGACAACACTCGGCGAGCTTTACGGCAAAACAACAGAAGTAAACTTCGCTCCGGCAACAGTTGGAAAATACCTTGTAAAAGTAAATGTAAAGGACAGCACCGGTAAGATAGTAACAAAGATATTTGAAGTGAACTCTACAAAGCCTACAGGTGATGACCTTGTGAACAAATCAACACTTGACCAGACTACTGTAGTAAGAGGCACACCGATAACAATAACAGGCGCAGCAATCGGCGGCGCAGGCGGCTACAAGTATGCTTTCTACTACAAGAAAACTACAAGCAAGGCATTTACACTTATCGGCGAGGAATTCGGCGATGCTACCACAGCAACATTTACTCCGGCATCATCAGCAAAGTATAATGTTCGTATAAATGTTATGGACAGCGAGGGCAGAATCGTTACCAAGCAGTATAAGATAGTTTCTACTGCTCAACAAGCTCAATAAAACTAAAAGATCACTCTGAAAAATTACATCAGAGTAACGCAAAAAGGCATCCACAGGAAACTGTGGGTGCCTTTAAATTATCAGGCTGCATTGTGCAGGCGCAGACGGTCAGATATCATTGCAATGAATTCACTGTTTGTAGGCTTTCCACGACCATTGTGTATAGTGTAGCCAAAATAGGAATTCAGAATATCCACATCACCTCTGTCCCATGCTACTTCTATTGCATGGCGTATTGCTCTTTCAACTCGGGATGATGTCGTTTCGTACTTCTTTGCAACAGATGGGTATAATTCCTTTGTTACTGCATTTATGATCTCCGGGTGCCTTACACACATGATTATTGAATCCCTCAGATAGTGATATCCCTTGATATGAGCCGGTACTCCTATCTGATGCAGGATATCTGTTATTGTTATTTCAAGATCCCTGTCAATACTCAGTATTTCACCGGGCGCTGGTTCTTTATTTTCCGCCGTAACAAAGTAGCTCATCAGTTCTGCAACACGGTCGAGCAGATCGCTCAGGCTGAAAGGTTTTATCACAAAGTATGCGGCTCCTGCGCTGAGCGCTTCATGCTCCAGTATCTGATTATCTGTTGATGACAGTACAACAAAAACTGGTTTTTTGTCATTTTCCTTTCTCAGCCTGCGCATTACTCCAACACTGTCCAGACTGCCCATGAACATATCAGCCAATACTATATCAGGCTTTTTCTGTGTTATTTCCTCAAGGAGACGAATACCGTCTTTTTCACAAAAGCTCGCCGAAAAGCCTTTCTGCGCGAAAACATCATGTCCCTCAGACGCATATTCTGACGCATCTCCTGTGATTAGAATTCTGAAGTTATTATTCATTGTTCTTCCCCCAAATAAATTTTTTAAGATAAACTTATTTTACCATATCTTACCATATTTGGCAATAGTTATTTAATAATTTTTTTGTTATTTGAGGTTTTTTTTAATTCAACGAAGATTTTGTGATCTCAACCCGAAGATTTTTGTATAATCTGGCTGTTGAGATCTGACATATTTTCGGCAAAGATCGCATATCCTCTTGTTGGGTCGTTGACAAACACATGAGTTATTGCTCCGACGAGTCTGCCTTCCTGTACAACTGGACTTCCACTCATCCCCTGAACGATACCACCTGTTATACTAAGGAGTCTTTCATCCGTAATGTGTATTACCATATTCTTAGTAATATTTTTATTATTGTAGCTTATTTCCTCAATTTCCACATCATAGTATTCCGCGCTATTTCCACATACTGTAGTTCTTATTTTTGCTTTACCTCTTAATGCTTCCTGTTTATTCGCCACAGGCAGCAGTTCACCTGTACTGCATATGCTGTCGAGTTTTCCATATAATCCGCACTGATCGTTTTTTTCTATTGTACCAATTGCCCTATCGCCTGTGAAGCACCCGTTCAGCGCACCAGGACTTCCAGCCTTTCCTTTTTCAACTGATACTATGGATGCAGGTACAATATCACCCTCTGAAAGCGGCATCAGCTGACCACTTGTACTGTCACATATACCATGTCCAAGACCTGCAAAACGATGGTTATTCTCATCTGTAAAAGTCATTGTACCTATGCCTGCAACACTGTCACGAACCCACAGTCCAAGCCTGTAGGCGGAGCTTACGGATTCCCTTACGGGTATTACCTCCGCTGTAAAAACACTTTCATTTCGTACAACAGTAAGAAGTATCTGGCTTCCCTCACTATTTTT
>CACZSM010000154.1 GCA_902783815.1 uncultured Ruminococcus sp. | reverse complement strand
CGTGCGACAGCTTTGTTATAATATCACATCCTGTTACTTTTGTCAACACTTTTTTTCAAATTTTTTCGTTTTCTACAAATTGTATTAATTTTTCCCCGATTTTGTACTTTTATGACCTCTTTACTCTACTTATTGTATATATTATTCTCCCTTTTTGTATTATTGTGCGTTTGCTTATTTCAATCACGGAAAATTCAATAATAATAAAAAATTATCTTACTGAAAATATGGTCATAAAAAATGTTGACAAATAGATATAGTTGTGATACCATTGTTAAGTAAAAATTTGCTGTCTTCAGGGCGGGGTGTGATTCCCCACCGGTGGTATAGCCCACGAGCGCTTGCGCTGAATCGGTTTGATCCCGATGCCGACGGTATAGTCCGGATGAAAGAAGATGTCAATGCTCATTATCTGCATTGCCGCCCTGTGGTTTTTCCACGGGGTTTTTTTGATGACAGCATTAAGGAATCAGTGAATTGTTCATGTCTTATGGCTCAGTGCAAAATTCGCTTTAAAACTCCTGTATGACACCGCACTACAGGAAATTTTCTGCGGCAGCAAGCTGCCTTTGTGTGGAAAAAAGCAGTTCTTGATGCGATATTATTGTACATGATCTATTCATTGCTTCCCATAATATTCAAGGAGGTCATCATATGACAAACAATGTTGGTTCAAGGGATAAGTCAAGGGTCACAAAGCTCACTATAACTGCTATGCTTACAGCTGTTGCTGTGGTTTTACAGTATGTTGAGGTACCTGTTCCTATGCTTGTACCGTCGTTTCTTAAGTTCGACTTTTCTGATCTTCCGGAGCTTATCGGTGCTTTCGTAATGGGTCCGATGTGGGGTGTGCTGATATGCCTTCTCAAAAACCTTATACACCTTCCTTTCGGAAGCTCTGTAGGTGTAGGAGAATTTTCAAACTTCCTGCTCGGCGCTGTATTCGTATTCACTGCCGGGATGATCTATAAGCACAACATGACAAAAAAAGGAGCCTTGATCGCCTGCTTTGTTGGTGCTGCTGTTATGGCTGTTGTAAGCATACCATCAAACTTTTTCGTTGTATATCCCGCATATGCTCAGTTGTGGGCGCACGGGGATATGTCTATTATCATAGGTCTTTACAAGGCTATTCTTCCGGCTGCGGATGATCTGATGAAATGCCTGCTTATATTCAATGTGCCATTTACTCTTGTAAAAGGCATACTCGTTTCAATTATAGCAATGCTGGTTTACAAGCCTCTGTCAAATGTATTTGTAAAGCTAAATCAGTCATTGAATAAAAAGCCTGAAAAAACCAAAAAAGAAGCTGAATGATTTTAAGGCTGTGAGGATATCGTACCTCACAGCCTTTCTTGATATCATAAATCTGTTTTTGCAAAAATAAAATCTATCGTACCAGTTGAAACAACTGCCTGTGCGACCTCAATGCGTACTGCATCTCCTATTGAATAGGACTTTCCGCTTCGCAGATCAATAGTGCTTGTTTTGCCATCAAATGCAAATTCAGTTCCGTCAATACACAACAGGTCGATAAATCCCTCAATGCCATTTTGCAGCATGACAAATATTCCCTTTACCGTAACTCCGGAAACTACTCCTTCATATACTTCTCCGATATGGGCTGTCATATATTCCGCTGCATAGCATTTTTCAGCATCTCTCTCAGCCTTTACAGCCCTTATCTCACAATCTGAGGACAGCTTTGAAGATTCCGCTGCAAATTCATGATAGCGCCTTTTAATAATGTCTAAAGACTCACCTCTGACAAGGTCTGTCAGTATTCTGTGAATAGAAGTATCAGGATATCTTCTTATCGGTGAGGTAAAATGACAGTAATCCGCAAGTGACAATCCGAAATGTCCCAAAGGTCTGGGATCATACCTTGCCTTAGCCATTGATCTCAGCACCTGAGTTGATATCAGCGCAGAGTACTTTGTATCCTTTGCTTTTTCTATAAGAGCAGCGAGATCCGTCTGATGCACGCCCTCTTTTATCCTGCGAGTCTGGAATCCGCAGGCAGCGGCAAGCTCAGCAAGAGAGCTTAGTTTTTCCGGATCAGGTGACTCATGCACACGATATACGAATGGTATGCCTGCACTTTTTGCATACAATGCAGCCGCGCTATTGGCAGTTATCATAAACTGCTCGATGAGTTCTTCAGCTTCTCCCCGTTCTCTTTCGCTTACATCAACGCATACACCATTTTCATCCAGTACGAAACGAAGCTCAGAGGATTCAATATCCAGTCCGCCCCTCTTTTTTGCCTTTTCCTTCAATATATCTGCAAGTTCTCTTGCAGATTCAAGGCACTCCATTACAGGCGCATATTTATTCATTATTACTTCGTCAGCACTTCCGTCAAAAATACGGTTTACCTCGCTGTAAACCCCTCTGACCTTTGAGATAATAAAGCTCTTTTCAAAACGGTAATCGACGAGGTCAGCTTTCCTGTCCAACTTCATAATAGCTGAAAAAGTCAGTTTTTTTGTACCCTCATTAAGAGAGCAGCAGCCATTGGAAAGTTCCACCGGCAGCATAGGTATTACCCTGTCGGCGAAATAAACCGATGTTCCTCTCTGACGAGCTTCTTCATCGAGCTTACTTCCCTTTGTTACATAGTGGGACACATCTGCAATATGCACTCCAAGCTCCCAGCCGCCGTCATCGAGCTTCTTTACAGAAATTGCATCATCAAGATCCTTTGCATCAGCGCCGTCTATAGTAAATATCGGTTCAGCGGTAAGATCAAGTCTTTTTGACATTTCTACTTCTGTTATCGGCTGTCCGGCAGCGATCGCCGCCTCATGCTTTACCGGAACAGGAAATTTTACAGGTATTCCATAGGAATCAATAATAGCATCCGCGCATATCTTTGCAGAATTACCCTTTCCATATACCTTTATGACTCTTGCATAGAATCTCTTTTCCTTTGGTTCATAATAAACGGCAGCTTTGACCTTATCGCCTATCTTACTTTTAAGCTCTCCGCCCTGCACAATACGAAGATGATAATTAAAATCCGCATCCGGAATAATATAGGATCTTCCGAATTTGCTTTTAGGTTTTTCAATAGTACCTGATATTACTCTTGAACCAGGTTCAAGTATTTTTGCTACCTCACCTGAAAAGCCCTTTCCACCCACAGTAATATTTTTAAGCATTACAAGATCACCCGGAAGGGCGCCCTTAAGCGATGATGCAGTAATAAAAATATCAGGTAGTTCAGACTCCAGCGGCTGAGCAAACGCAAATCCTCTTGACACCCTCAGTATTTTAGCTGCCGTACAGCCCATGACCGATGGCAGACCAACTTTTTTCCGGTTAATTATTATCCTGCCTTTTCTTTCCAGATATGAAAGCGCATTATTGAATTCCTCTGTTTCAAGCACATCACTTTCAATCTGAAGATCCCTTCTGTCTATTGGTTCACTTTGCCTTTCAAGAGCAGACAGGATCATATTATTTACTTCTATATCCAATTTTTACCTCCAGTTCTTTATTCAGTCATAAACAGAATACCAAGTGTACCAGGACCGCAGTGTGAAGAAATCGTACAGCTTGCAGTCGTGATATAGATATTCTCAAAGAAATTCTTAGATTTTACATGATCATACACTAAATTTACATAATTATCACCTATGCCGGCATGGGTAATAAATATCTTATCACTGCGTATATTGTCATATGCTGCAAGCTGCTCATCGACATACTGTATCAGCACATTTTCAAGTCTGCCCCTGTACTTTTTTCCCAGTGTCATTGATCCGTCATTATTATTAACGAGAATGGACGGCTTTATTTTCAGCAGATTTGCACCAAGCATTGCAAGAGTTGAGCATCTTCCGCCTGCGCGCAGATAATCCAGCTTATCAATAACAAAACTTGAATGAACCTTTTTTGTCATTTTTCTGAGTCTTTCAGCAATTTCCTTTGCCTCAAGACCCTCCTTTACCATTTTTGCAGCCTCTATCACAAGATGACCTGAACCTGTGGAAAGATTGCAGGAATCCACAACAAATACATTCCCGACCTCTTCGGCAGCAATACAGGCATTCTGATACGATGATGATATCGCAGAACCAAGATTAATATGCACAACACTATTTCCCTTTTCCACCAATGTGCTGAATACATCTATATATTCTCCTGCACTTACTGCCGCTGTTCTTGGCAGTTCACCTGTTGCTTCAAAATTCTTGTAAATATCCGGCGGCATGATATTCACTCCATCCTCAAAGCTCTTATCACCCAGCACGATATGCAGAGGAGTATAACTCACCTGACATTCTTTTTTCAAATCCTCTGTAAGATCGCAGGTACTGTCAGCAGTCAGTACAACAGCCATAAAATCAACCTCCCTGATTATTTCTTTTTTTTCTTATCTGGCGTATATCGTTACCACAGAATTCCACTCTGTCGAATACGCCCATTATTCTCGACAACAATCTTTCACCATAAATTTCCTGCATTTTAGTTACCGTATAATTTGTACTTATGATTGTCGGCATATCCGCAAGCATACGAGTATTTATGATATTATAAACAGCAGCCACACTGTATTTTGTAACGAACTCCGAACCGAGGTCATCAATTATCAGCAGATCACATTCACTCATAAGAGCTTCACTTGCTCCGCCTTCATTTCCGCTTCTGCCGAAATACTCATTTTCAAGCCTTTTCAGCATCTTCGGAGCAGAAACATATATTACTCCGTATCCGCCGTCTATTACCTCTTTTGCAATTGCAAGTGACAGGAATGTTTTTCCGACTCCCGGAGGTCCCTGAAAAATAAGGCTTTGTGAATCCTGAGAGAACTCCCTTGCATATTTGCGGCAGAATGAAAGCACAGACATCATATACTCTCTGATAGTCTTTGCTGAATTTTCCTTTTTAATATCCGGATAACAGGAGCTGTCGAAGCTGTCAAAATCGGTAAGAACGAGTTTTGATTCAGAATTGACATATCTGTATGCTGTCTGTCTGAGCAAAGATTTCATACATACGCACATTTTACCGTCTATATTACCCGTATCTCTGCACAGAGGACAATGATAATGGGGTTCAAGGTAATCCGGTGAAAGACCTCTTTTTTCAAGTATTCCATTAAGTTCCTGCTGCAGGCTAAGGCTTTTATTTTTAAGCTGCAGCATTTCCTTTTTTATATCAGAACCTGAAACTACAGCCTTTGCAGCCTTTACGGATATATGCACAAGTTCTCTTTCGATCTCACCAGCCCTCGGACAGACAAGATACAGTCTTTTTCTTCTGTTTTCAAGTTCTCTTTCGGCGGACAATTTACGGGTTTCCAACTCCCGTGAGGCTTCCAGATATACTTCCCTGCTATATGCCATTCATATCACCCCTCAGTCCACAACACTGGATCTTTCAAATTCAGAAATATCATAAACTGCTTCATATTCCGATTTAGGTTTACTCTTTTTCTGATCCTGATCCACCTTATCAGGTGTTTTAATACCATTATTATACCACCTGGCAAGCACCGAGTCTATATATTTGATAATATATTTTCCCTTTGCATTGATACATACCTCATATGCCTTGCGGAGCATCTCATCGGAAAACTTCCATACATTTATCCATTTTTCCGCATATTCAATTTCCTTTTCAGTAGGGCTGTGGCTGTCAAGACCAAACACTCTCTGAATTCTGACTGCTGCATTCATTCCGCTTGTCATAGACTGTATTTTTTTCTCAGCAAGTTCAAGAGTAATTATTCCATCCTCCATCCAGTTTATTGCTGTTTTTTCAATGTAATAGATATTGCACTTACCTATACCTGCTACATATTGCAGCAGCATTATAATGACCTCTATCGGCAGACCATAGCTTTCATGTATCATAAGCAAGGTCGCCTTATCATTATTGCTTATCAGTCTTCCGAATATCTCATCAGCAGAATGTATCAGATATGAGATTCCCTCATCTTCTTCTATTCTTCTTGCTATGTAGGCAACATCCGGCTTTTCAGGACGACTCGGCTTTATTTTTTCTTTTTTCTCCTCCGTCTTAGGCGATACAGATTCTTCCTCTTTTTTAACATTTTTTTCATCATCTGATTTTTTCATTTCCGAAGGAGTTATCGTTCCATCGCATAAAGATACAAGTTCTGTTTCGCTCCAGTAGTAAAGACAGTCCCTCACATCCGCCGTCTGCATCGACAATGCCTTTGCAATATCCTCAACAGTCATATTTTCCCCAGCATGACGAAGGAACCACAAAAGAACCTTCAGCTGAGCCGCACCGGCAAGTTTTATATGCTTATCAACAAGATCACATGGAACAGCAAAAACACTGTTCCATGAACCAAGATTCATTTTATACTCCATTTGTTTCCTCTCTATCAGTTATATTATTGAAGTTCCTTGCAGCCTTTATCATGCTGTCAAAATCATTTTCTATTTCTTCATTTATCATTCCACTTAACAGATATTCAAGTGTCTTACCTATTTTTTTACCCTCACTTATGCCAATTTCCATAAGATCCCGTCCGTTTACCGCAAGATCTGATACTCTGAATTTTCTTCCTCCCTCAGTTTCCTTTTTACATATCTCCTCCAGCGTATCTATATATACCAATTTGCCCTCAAGCAATTCCGGGTTCTGTGCCCTGCAGTCAGCTCTTTTCAGTTCAAGAAGCTCCGGATAGTTCTCCGCGCCCATTTTTGAAAGCAGTTTTCTCACTGGTTTTGCATCTGTCGGAGGGCGATAGTCATGAAACTCCACAAGCAGGCAAACCTGACTTATAGTCTTTTTATCAAATCTGAGTCTGTTAAGTATAGCTCTTGTCATTTTCGCGCTAAGCAAAGGATGTCCGTGAAAATGATCTATACCCCTTTCATCTGTTGTACGGCAGAATGGTTTTGCTATATCATGGAAAAAAGCTGCAAGTCTGAGTATCCTGTCCTGCGGAACATATCCGACTACTCTTACCGTATGTTCCCAGACATCATAAATATGGTGAGGGTTATTCTGCACACAGCCGATCATATCATATATTTCCGGTATTATCACATCTATGACATCACTGTATTCAAGCAAAACATCCACTACATATTTACCCATAAGTATCTGAGTAAATTCAGATGCGATCCTCTCAGCGGAAATATTCCTGAGAGTACCGCACAGCTTATGTACAGCCTTTCCTGTATTTTCTTCAATACGGAAGCCAAGTCTTGATGCGAACCTCAATGCGCGCAGTATTCTGAGTGCATCCTCTCCGAAGCGTTTTTCCGGGTCGCCGACACATCTTATGATACCATTTTCAATATCTTCACAGCCGCCGAATTCGTCAATTATACCCTTTATATGGTGGCAGGCAATAGAATTCATTGTAAAGTCCCTTCTCTGGAGGTCCTCCCTCAGTGACCTTACGAATTTCACATTTTCCGGATGACGGTTATCAAGATATTTCCCATCTGTACGGAATGTTGTGATCTCAAATAACTCACCATCTACACTTACAGTAACCGTACCATGTTTAAGACCGCTTTCAATAATATTATGTCTTCCAAGAGTATCCAGTACCTCATCAGGCAAAGCCGATGTACAAATATCCCAATCGTGCGGCACTATACCCATAAGACTATCCCTTATACATCCGCCTACAGCATAGGCTTCAAAACCTCTGCTATTGAGCGTATCAATTATTTTACTCACATTTTCCGGAATTCTGATTTCCATAATATCACCTGCCCTAAATTCAGTAAAGCACCCTCAATGTATGACCATTGAAGGTGCTCCGAAAAAATCCTGAATTACTCTTCTGTGCTTGTTTCAGCGCTTGCTTCTGCCGATGCCTCAGTGCTTGCTTCTGCTGATGCTTCGGCACTTGCTTCTGCCGATGCCTCAGTGCTTGCCTCTGCTGATGCTTCGGTACTTGCTTCTGCCGATGCTTCGGTACTTGCTTCTGCCGATGCCTCAGTGCTTGCTTCTGCTGATGCCTCAGTGCTTGCTTCTGCTGATGCTTCAGTGCTTGCTTCTGCTGATGCTTCAGTGCTTGCTTCTGCTGATGCTTCGGTACTTGCTTCTGCTGACGCTTCAGTGCTTGTTTCAACAGAGCTTGTTTCAGCAACACCGGCTGTGCTTGACTCTTCATTATTCGATCTGCCAGTCCATCCGAAATATGAAAGAGCATTAAGAATAATTACAAGAGCAAAAAACACTATAGCACAATATTTTGTTATCCTTGCAAAAAGCGCATCTGCTGTACGAGCCTTGCCCCTTGACAGAAAAGAATCAGCTCCTCCGGTAACAGTACCAAGACCAGCTTCATGACCCTCCTGCAAAATAATAACAATAATCAGAATGATCGAAAGCAAAAGAACCAACGATCCGACAACTATTTCCCAGACACCCATCTGTTTAGTCCTCCCTGTTTTTATTAACATACCCTATTATAATATCATAATCATTTCGTAAAATCAAGTCTTTTATCACATTTCAAAATAGTATTTTACATATTTTTGCTTATACTCATTTATCGGAAGCAGACTCTGTGTTTTTTTCAGCAAATATCCACCTCTTATTATTATAAAGAAACATCAGCACAGCCATAAGCACTATAATTGTATATCCGATAAAGCTGTATATATCTGGAAGCTCTCCGAGGAAAATCACTCCCAGCATTGTAGAGAATATTATCTGCGAATAATCATACACAGATATCTCCCTTGCAGGAGCATGATAATATGCAGCTGTTATAGAGAACTGTCCGCCTGCAGCCGAAGCTCCTGCTCCTATCAGCATAAGAAGCTGTACAGCTGTCATCGGATGAAAATTCAATATAAGATCCGGCAGAGTAACTATACACGAAAAGGCTGAAAAGAAAAATACGATCAAAGCTCCGTTTTCTCCTCTTTTTCCGAGTATCCGTACCATTGTATATGCAAAGCCCGCGCACATTCCTCCTGCAAGTCCTATTGCTGACGGTATCAGGTCTATATTACTGAAACTCGGCTTAAGAATGAACAGAGTCCCTAAAAAGGCTGTAAATACTGCAAGTCCCTGTAAAAGCGTAAGTTTTTCCCCCAGAATTATAAGTGAAAAGATTATCACAAAAAACGGCGACATCTTATTAAGTATTGAAGCATCCGCAAGCGCAATATGATCTATCGCATAAAAATTACAAATAACTCCCAATGTGCCTACAGCAGACCTCAGAAGCAGGAATTTCAGATTTCCCTTTTTCCATCTGAATCCGCTTTTTTGTTTTATCAGCATACCAAGCGCAAAAAATACTGCTACAAAATTCCTGAAAAAGCATTTCTGCATCGAAGGAAGATCTCCTGATAGTCTTACAAACAGATTCATAAAAGCAAAACAGAAAGCTGAAAGCACTATATAAAAAATAGCCTTATATCTTTTTTCAATTTTTATTTTTTTCATCCCATCACCTTTTTTCTACAGGATCCGTAAAAATGCAGTTTTTTTATCATAAAGCCGACTTATTTTTTCAGGTCTGTAATATTGTCAGTGAATACCATCGGGTACATATATTATGTTCTTGAAAAATATTACTACAATTGTACGGATTATTCAATAAAATTTCAGCATAATTTTATTTGTGTTTATACCTTTGACTATGATACAATAGATGTGCAAAAAGATATCCCCTTGTAAAAAGTATATCATTTTGCTGCATCAATTATTATTATATCACAGAGGTGTATGTTTTTCCATGAAAAAAATTATTTCAATAATACTTTCTGCTGTGGTTTTATTATCGGCATCCGTTTTTCTTCCTGATATCAGGGCTGAGGCTGCTCCTTTCAATATCGACTTCAAAACCACAAGCAAATCCATCTATCTCGAAAATCTGGATACCGGCGTAGTTGTCTATGAAAAAGACTCAAATGCAAGGCGTTTTCCGGCTTCTACTACAAAGATAATGACTTATATAATTACTGCCGAAAATATCAATGATCTTGATAAGACCTATGTTACGGTGAAATCTGATGTTCTTCATCAGCTTGACGGTACCGGAAGTTCTATGGCAGGTCTTGAAGAAAATGAAAGGCTGAGTATTCATCAGCTTTTATGCTGTATGATGATACCATCCGGCAATGATGCCGCACTTATTCTTGCAGATTATATAGGAAAAGGAAATATCAGCAGCTTTGTTGATATGATGAATAAAAAAGCCAACGAGCTTGGCTGTACGGGCACACATTTTGCAAATCCTCACGGTCTTAACGATCCGAACCACTATACAACTGTAAGCGATATGGCTAAGATAACGAAGTATGCTCTGACGCTCCCACTGTTCTCTGAGATCACAAATACCGTAACCTCAGATATCCTGGGCGATGACAGATACCTTGTAACTACAAACTCCATGATAGATGAAAACCGCGGCGGAGATTACTACTACCCATATGCGGCAGGCATAAAAACAGGATCTACCGGCAATGATTCAGGCTACTGTCTTGTTTCCACAGCTTCAAAGGACGGCTATACATACCTTTGCATAGCCTACGGCGCTCCCTATGAGGACTCAAGGGGAAATAACTACGATAACGGAGCAATGATAGATTCCGCAAATCTCTATCGCTGGGCATTCAAAAATCTTTCGATAAAATCCGTACTTGACAAAAACAGTCTTGTAAAGGAGATCAACCTGAAATACGCCTGGAACAAGGATAAAATACAGCTCGCTCCTGCGCAGGGTTATTCCACTATCCTGCCGGATGAGGTATCAACAGAAAGCATTGACCGTTCATTTGATATTCCTGAGAGCATTGACGCACCTGTACGGGCAGGTGATAAAGTCGGAACAATAACTCTTACCTACGCTAATCAGAAATTGGCTACTATCGATCTTATTGCAAGTGAATCCGTTGACCGCAGTGAGCTTCTGAGTGCGCTTGCTGCTCTTGATTCGATCGTTAAATCCTCGTGGTTCATCGTAACCGTAATAGTTCTCGGACTGCTCATACTGATATATTTTATAATCGCAGCAATATACACAAAACGCAAAAGAAACAATAACCCGGTAAAAAAATACAGAAAATTCTGACCCGTCAAAAAGACCAGCGGACATAACATCCGCTGGTCTTTGTCATTTCATTATGGGAGCGCTGACTATATCTATCCAGTGATCCTTAATAATTGAATGGTATTTTTTCAGTGCTTACAGGAGTTTTTATTACAAGACAATATCCTTTTCCGACCTTTGATTCTTCAATATGGCATCCTGCAAAAAACACATCAGCAGTCGCAAGTCTTTTTGCAAATATACCATAATTCCTGAAAACATCAACACTATGCTCAAGCGGCATTTTTTCGTTAGGCTTTTTGAATGCCGGTACATTCACATATTCCACGACAGTCATTTTCTCACCGTTTTTGATCTCAACATCTTCTGTCTTATAAATATGATATGATGGAGTAATAATATTAATCACCGCAAGGATAGTAAGCAGAGCAGTAAGCGCTCCTACAAATGCTATGCCTATAAAACCCTCATCTATCTCATACTCCTTTGCCACCTTTTTGGAGCCTATAAGACCAGCCATCATCATAAAACACGGTATGATATACAACATCATCAGATACTGTGTACAGATCGCGCCATTTATAAATATTTCGATCTGCATAAAATATCTGACACTATTTATAATCATTATCACAGCAAGCAATATCATGCCAAGATCGTACATTTTCTTATTACTTTTATAACGCTTATCATTTTTAAGCTGTTTTTTTCTTTCAAGCTCCTGTTCGTACTTCGTAAGCTTCGGCGCAGAGGTTTCAATCTTTTCCGAGGCTTCCTCCGCTGATTTTACATCCTCTTTTTTCTCCCCGGCATCTTCTGCTGTTTCTTCCACGGCTTCAGTTGTCTTGATATCTTCATCCATTTTTTATTCCTCCTTTACTTTACGAATTGTTTTATCAGCATACATATACCATAAATAACCGGCTGATGCAGCAGATATACTATCAATGCGTGTTTTCCTAAAAAAGCAAAAAATCCTATATGCTTTTTGTATGCAAATTTCGGAAACTTCTTCTGTACTGCAAGTCTGCCGAAAAATCCGCCCATCATAAACATGAACATCCATGGCAGCATAGGGAAATAATCACTGGAAAAAAAACCACTCCTGATAAATCCCAACGGATAAAGAAAATCCGTCTGGTAAAGCATTTCAGGCAGATCGTATTTCCATACAAACGGTATCCCGACACTTCCTGATATTACATTGAATGTAAGAACGAACAGCACCGCGCACAGGAAAAAACCCACCCACATCGGTACAAGTTTTCCTACCTTATTAAAGATCCCGTAAAGCATCATGCAGATAGATAGAAAATGCAGTATGCCGAATCTTATGATCTGCGCTTCACCTGCTGCAAAGTATGTAATGACAGTCACCGCATACGCGATAAAAAACAACTTTGCGCCTCTGGCTATATTTGAATGACTCAGGTTTGATGATATCCCCGATATAAAGATGAACAAACCTGCAAAGAAAGGTTCCGCCGGACTGAAAAAGTCCATTAATGTCTTGCCAAGCTCCCATCCGAAAATATATCCCACAGAATAAAAGGCATGATAGAATATCATACAAAAAACCGCAAAGCCCCTGAGTTCATCAAGCAGATGTATTCTTGGCTTTCCTTTTGGTTTTTGTTTCTGATCCGTCTTTTGTTCTTTTGCTGCTTCTGCCATAAGTGTACCTCCGGCTGCAAAAAAATTTTTTCGGGTCTTTTCAAATCCCGATATAATATGATATAATGAGAGGGTCGTCATTTGACGCTCCAAAGGGAACCTCTGAAAACCCCTGAAGATTATTATATCAGTTCTTTTAAATTTTATCAAGTCTGTCAAATATAATTTGCATGGAATTCAACTTTCTTTAAAAGAAAAATAGCCAACAAAAAGGCAAAAGTTTCGGTCAAGCCTTTTCAAAGGCTTGCGGTGCGT
>CACZSM010000153.1 GCA_902783815.1 uncultured Ruminococcus sp. | reverse complement strand
GCTTCCAAGCTCCCTGTCATAGATAAAACCGCCCTTTACAGCGGTCAGACAGTTTCTTGCGATCTCCGGCAATTCCTGTTCCTTGTTTTTAGCATATGGTATATCTCCGTTTAACGGCATTATTCTATCTCCCTTCCGTTAATATAAACGCATCCGTCATTAGCGAGTTTCAGCACAGCGCCTCCGGCACTTTTAAGGATAAGTTCCCCAGGCTGTATCGTATCGGTATAGGGGTTGAGTCTGATACCAATACAAACAGCACCTCCGCTGGTTTTTATAAGAACAGCCTGATCGTCCGGCTGAGGCTTATATATAATACCCGGAACGCCTGCAAGACTGTACTGTGCGGTACCGTCCTCAGCAGCGGCAGACACTCTTCTGTCGGCGCTTTGCTGAACGATACCGTCATCCGCCTGACGGGAATTATTAATTGCAGCCAATTTTTCTGATATCCACATCAGTTTTTCACCTCCGCATAAATTCTTGTAATATCGCCCCTGTTGTTTCTTACATAGTGCATACCTGTTACAGTCATAGGATTTGGGAATCCTTCGACAGTAAGTACATCACCCGGTCTGCACCGTACTATACCATGAAATACGAGTTCATAACATTCAAAGGAGTCCTCAGTTTTTTTCATAAGCCTTCGGACGGTTTCAACAGATTTGCCATTACTGTCAACAGCATTTACAAATCTTGTTTTTTTGACCTTATTGAGCTTAGCAAGACTGCTGTCAAGGTGCATTTCATAGCCGCCGGCGCTGTAAGTTCTTGCGAACAGGTCTGAAACGAGATTTTTACGACTGAGCTTTTTAGTCGCAGAGATAACAGGACAGTTTTTACTTATAAAAACATCTTCCGACCTGTTATTACCGCTGATATCAATAACTCCCTCCGGAGTAACGGCAGGGCAGGTTCCGAGGAAGTTTCTGCAAAAGCTGTCGAGGACATCCCATTCGCTCATACCCTTTGTAATAGAAAGTCTGCCTGCGGCGGCGCTTTGACTGCCGATAAAATGATCGAAGCCATATTTTGAAAAATGCCTTTCCATAAGCAGCGGCATCGAGGGCATAAAATAGGTCTGAGGACGGGCCTCATTATCGAGCAGGAGAGCCTCAATACTTCTTGCCCTGATTTCCAGACGGCAGCCATTTTTATCGGAATATTCCAGTTGTTCGTCAATAAACCCCCGGAAGATAAGGATATCCCCGTCAAAGACATCCGCCGAAAGCAGACCGGGAATTTTACCGGATACGGCAAAAACAGCCCTGAGCCCTGCAGCCGGAGCATCCTGAGAAAAGATGATATCGGCATAGAGAGGGTATTGAAAGGAAGTAACGGAGCCGTTAAGATCAAAAACATCGAATTTCAGCACAGTCTTACCTTCTCTCTTACGCCGACAGGAATATCGGGTCTTTTTATATGCGGATTCAGACTCACAAGACTGTCGATATCAATGTGATAATTCCAGGAGAAATCCCAAAGACAATCTGTACCATTTCCATAGACAGAGAAGTCATTTATAAAAGTGTCAGCAGGAGAAGTTTCGGCGAAGCGGAAGCTGTAGGCGATAACATTGTCGATATCGCTGCATTTCATTTCAAGCGACTCCAGTATCGCAAACACAGGCTTTTGTGACGGCAGATAAAGCATACCGCCGCCGTCCGAAGCGGTTTTTTTAAGCTGTTCAAACTGATCGGTACAGTCAATACCGAAGAATTCGCCCTCGCCGGTAATTATTCTCAATTGACTTCCCAAATTGCTTACGATATCTTTCCCGAAAGGGACTTTAACGGAAGTCACATTATTTTTCTGAGCAATTCGTATCACAGTAGGATTCACAGGAAAAATAAAGTTTTTAAAGCTCATTCTGCCATTTTTGTCCATAGACTTCCTCCTCAATATTCAAAATTCTTGCGTATCTGAGCATATCCCTTTCGATAAGGCCAGAGATATTCTGAAGATCCTTAAGGTCGTCATCTGAGATAATCAGATCCGTATTATCAATTACCCGTTCAATCACTTTGCACATCCTCCATTGTCAATCTGAGAGCCACTGCGCTGATATGCTCACGAAAACTTTTCTGATCGGCAGCGGCGATAAAGTCGTCCCACATACACCCTGAAAGCACGACAGCCCTGTTGTCAAGCACTGCTCTCACGGTAAAATTATCAAGATCGGCGAAAGACAGGTTTTCAAACGGCTGCATAAATCTTATTCCTGTCAGATTGAGCTTATATCGGCATTTACAGCGAATATAAGCCACATCGTCACTGCAAAAGCAGCTTCTGACGGGATGCAGTTCAGATAATTTATGAAGCTGAGCCTTTTCAGCCTGCAAAAGAGTATTCCCGTTGATAGTAATATAGACATCTCTTCCGCTGAGTATTTCATTCTCCGCCGGCATCCGGATCACCCCCGTATTTTCTTACAGCTCTCATACCGAAGATAATTTCAATTCTATAACCGTCAAAAATCTCAACCGGCGAGCATTTCCCCACCGAAACAGATATCAGGCGTTTATTTATATCTGCATCTGATATGACCAGACACAATGTTTCAGCAACCTGTCTGCAATAGGAGGCGCCGTATCTCATCGGTGAAAGGACGGAAGCCTTGATTTTTTCCTCAGAGCACAAAGCGTCGTCACCGATAAGCATACTGATATTTTCCTCATAACATTCAAGGCTGATATAGGTCTTATCAAGCGGAAATGGCATTTTCATGCCGGTGCCGCCTGCTCTGACGGTAAAGCCATTAAGTCTGATATCGCCAGCGGCGTTGTCGAGAAGAGTTGAAGAGTAGTTCAATTTGCCGCGCCCCCCTCATAAAGTCTGGCAAGCAGCTTGGTATATCCGCCGAGGCTGGATTCCAGGGTATCAGACCACAATACATAGTATTCATTTTGTTGATCGCTGACAATTTCACCATTAACAGCATTTCCGAGCAGATCATTAGTTCCGATAATATAGAACTTATGTGGTTCGCTGCGGCCCTCGGAGGATTCACTGATACCGCTTCCGGTCTTATTTTCAGGTCTTGCCGGGTAGATCACGGCTTTTCCGGTACGGTTTTTATATGTAATATCATCGCCGAGAGCGTTAATAGCCTTATCAATAATATTCATTAGTCACATCCCTTCAAAAACGAAGCCGTCATCAGCAATAATATCCTTAAGATCGGTAAAGGCATTCCTGCACAGAGTTTCCGCTGACTGAGCCTGTGCAGCCACAGCCTTTTTAATGCTGATATCGCCAGCCTTTATTTCACATCCGCCGCCGTCGGTAAGACTCCACAGTATGAAGCGGTAATACGCCATAGCAGCGGCAGCGAATTCTATTCTTCCGCCCCATACAGACATATCAGTACCCGGAATCAGCCGTGAGCTGACAGTAGCGAGGGAGCTTTCGCAGAAAAACGAAAGCTCCTCAGCCTGGGTGCTGTCAAGACCCGAAAGACGGCGGAATATTGTATTGACATTGACAATACTCAAAGCCATCATACCTCCGATCAGTAAGTAAGAACCTTAGCAGCGCCGGGGAATATTTTTGCAAATCCGGCGATACAGCTTATACTTGCTCTTTCAAGCTGTCTGTCGATGAGCTTGTCATGATCGAGGATAACATCTCCTGACTGTACCATTTCAACTGCGCAGTCCTTATCAAGACCTATGAGCTTGCCCGATGCGATAGACGGAACATGAATGAGCTTTGCGCCAAGCGGAGTTATCATTCTGCCGCTGCCGTGGAAGTCAAGACCTGCCTTAGCATCCTTCATTTCAGTCATAGAGAGCATTTTAGTCATTGCGGATGTAGGCGCAAGTACGGTATTAAGACGGTAAGGCGAAACAGCCGCCCATAAAGCGACAAGATCGCCGTAGGCAATACTTCCGGAAGTTTCAGCGCTTATTTCAGCCGCAGGATTACTGTTGCCATCGCCGCTGATGATAACATTAACGGCGTCCTTAAGCTGCTCACGGGCAATATAAGCGCCGATCTGTCTGAGGGTAACAGTAAAGAGATCCAGCTTCTGGAACTTCACCGCCTCATAGGAAGCAACGAGCATACGGCCTCTCTTGTGGAGCTTTACAAGGTTCTCGCCGGTTTTTATGGTAGTCTGAGGGAGATAAGCACCCTCTGCAACGGGCTTCAGTGACTTTTCATCATCCCCCGGATCAGATACTACAGAACGGTAATCCATACCATCGATAATAGTTTTTGCAGCGATGATATCCGCAAGCTGATCTTCCCTTTCGATACCCTGTCTTACGGCTCTGGAAACATATTCCGGGAAAAGAGCAGCGGAATCACTTGTGCGAAAGAATTTCTGTACGCTGTCGGAGTGTTCTCCGCCTACTCTGATACCGAATCTTTTAAGCTGGCGCTGGAAGGCATCAAGACCTTCAAGTTCAGTATTTCTGTAGTTTTCGGACGGGTCAAGCTCCTCCAGGACATCCGTTAAGGAACGGCCTGCGCTGTACATACCCTTTTCAAGTTTAATACTGTCAAAATAAGCCATATAAAATTACCTCACTTTCAAAAAATCAAAGAATCATACCGAATGTATGACCTGTGGTATCAATATCGACCACAAGATATTCTCTGCCGTTGCTGTCCTTGCTGACCTTTCCGCTTGCTGCGGAGAGTTTATTGTAGCCTACGGCATCAGGTGCAGTAGTATAAGCGAAGCGACAGTAACCACTGAGCTGTACAGCCGCAAAGCCATTTCTGTAGCCTCTGCATACGCCGCAGAAAGCACCGCTTGCAGCAGCGACCTTGCCATTGTCAGTTATCATTACAGGAGCGCCCTCCGCTATAGTTGAAGCCGCCTCGAATGTAGCGACACTATCTCCGAAACCATTAAAAGAAACCTTCATAATATAAATCCTCCTTAAATTCTTTTGTAATCGTTATTGCCCACACAGTTTTTTTCAGATTGTCTGTCATTGGCAAGCTGTGGTCTGAGCGGCACAGCTGCCGAAGCTCTTTTAGTCAGTGCAGAGCAAAGCTCTTCAAGCTGGATGACATTCATATTTTTTACCATGACCTCCAGTATATCCTTTCTCAGCTCCGGCAGAGCCATAACAGCAGCCTTTGTGATATCAGCTTTAAGTCTGCGTCTGTAGGTATCGCCGTCGGCAGCTCTTTCCCTCAGTGATCTGAGTTCTCCGGTGATAGCCTGTACTTCTTCGGCGGAAAGGGTTATTTCTCCGCCCTCAGAAAGTCTTTTTTCGATATCCATATTTTTATCTCCTTTATAATTTTTGATAACTCCCGCTTCCCTTTGAGCAGGAACAGCTACAAATGACCATTCATAAGCATCAGCCGGGTCATCGAGTACATTACAGCAGATAATTCCGCCATAGCTTTTTCCCTTTACATGAGAGCATACGCCCGTATCCTTACCGCAGATGCTGCAATACTTCCTTTTTACAGAGCATCCAACACTTACTTCTTTTTTGATACCGCCTTCCAGTTCTCTGATGAAGTCAGCATTACCTGTGGTTCTGGGCATATAGGCTTTGGCTTTCAGACGGATATAATCTCTTCCGTCAGAGGTTTTTTTACCGCCTACTCTTTCGGCGGCAGCGGAGAATATTCTTGCGGTCTGATTTTTACTTTTAGGATCGTGGTCAGTGATACCTGTCACTCCTACAAACATTTCAGACAGCTTTTCCAGAGCAGCATCAGAAAATCTTTCACCGTCCCTGTCGATATCGTTATCGCAGAGAACAACGGAAAATACAAAGACATCATCAGAACTCAATTCCTTTTTAGTGTAGCGGTTTATCATTTCGAGGTCATCGCTGCTCACAGCCGGACTTACGATATTATTATTCATTTACTCATCCTTTCTGGTTTTTCAATTCAATTTCCTCAGCTCTTGCGCGGTAAAGTCTTGCCTTAGCAAGCTCTACTTCATCCTGTAGGGTAATGGTGTCCCATTCGATAGAAATATCCTCTGTAACACCGTTAAGAGAAAGAGCGAGGGTACATATTTTTCGTATAACGCCGCCCAGGATTCTTCTGTAGTATTCAAGCTCACTTGTGAGCATATCAGCCTGCTGAGAGGACATTCTCTCTGTAGAAGACCACGAAAGACCGAGTAAAAACGGAGGTATTGCCATTTTAGCTGTGATCTGTTCGAGTATCTGTCTTACAGGCACCTGACTGTCCGGTATCTGGTTATCCGCGCCGATAGCCTTGATACTGACATCCCCGACAGAAACAAAATCTTTTGGTTCAGGACTTTTGATAGCCTTGCTCCATTCAGATGCTATCTGCATAGCTCTTTCCTTTGAGAAAGAGCGGTCGGCATCCGAGGGCTTATAAGTAACCGCAAATCTCACATTGCCTACCCTGTCCCAGTTAGTGCCTACAGCATTCATAATTTTCAGGAAGATATCGCTTACAAACGGCAGACCTCTCAGGACAGATGTTCCGTAAATACTGCCCGGTTCCGGGTGGATCATGCTGCACAGTATCAGCTGGGGATATTTCACAGGAGTTTTTTCTCCCAGTGGGCTTACGGCACTGATACGGATATCCAGAGGCGCAGAGCCTCTTTCAAGCTGTATGCGTTCAAGAGGACAGTTATAAAGAGCCGCAAGATCACCGTTTGCATCAAGCACCATTTCTCCGACAGCAGTACCGTAAGTAAGCAGCTGTTCAAAGTACTCATTGATAAAGCAGTCCAGACCGAATGAAATGCCATTGACACTTATATTAGTTATCAGACTGTCAATAATTCTCTGAGCAGCCGGGTCTTTGCATATTACTCTGAAGCCGCCTGCAAGTCGGACGGTCTTATAGATCGCAGCATCAATTATCGGCACAGATTCCCGTAAGGATTGGTATAATCTGTTTTCGCATTTGTCGGAGACATTCCATTTTCCGAAGATAAGGTTATAGCTGTCAGCGGAAACGGTTTGTACTGCAAGTTCCTGTTGTTTTGGTTTTTTTCTGAACCATCCCAATATACCACCTCCTATCTGTCCATAGCTGCGGCGAAAATACCGCCGTCATCATCAATGAGATAAGTTGAAACGAAATATCTCACATCATCCATAGAATGATCATCCTCCTTTAGCGGAATATCTTTTCCGCTGCTTTCCCATCTGTATAATCCGAATTCTCTTATACAGTCTGTACATACCTTACATATTTTTATCCTGCCCTGTTTAAGAGCAGTGCTTACCTTTCTTATACCGTCAATAACACTGTTTTTTGCCGGTATAACACTGAAATATCCGTGTCGCCTTATGACCTCGATAAAACTGGCAGCAGAAGGATCTACGATAACTTTTGAGATATGCCTGTCAGCGGCAAGTCTGCAAAGGCCGTCATAATGTTCCTCATCAGTTCTTGAAACGCCTTCTCTTCTGGAGCTGTAGTAATATTCGTCTATCCTGTACCAGACGCCGCCATAAAGCCCCCACAGACCAAAGGAGGAGGGATTGACCGTACCGTAATCACAGGATATAACATATTCATCCGCATCACCCTCAGGCACATCACAGAGCATATTCTCCGCAGACATAAAGGGATATACAAGTCCTTCCGCGGCTACCCATTTTCCAAGCACGAATCTCTGGTAAAAGCTGCCGGAATAGAGTTTCCTGTATCTTTGGAGCATTTTATCAGAAAGTGACGGATTATCCTCCATAGTGAAGTGGATATAGCAAAGGTTTTTCTCTTTTGCCTTCTTTACCCATTCTACACAAAACCAGTGTCCAGGATATTCAGGGTTACAGTTGAACCATAGCTTTGAACCGTCAACAGAGCATCTTGCGACAGCCTGTTCAACAAAGGATCTGGGCATAAGTGCAGCCTCGTCAAAAAGTACGCCGCACAGAGTAATACCCTGAATCAAAGCAGCGGAGCCTTCGTCCCTACCGCCGAAGATATAGAAAGTATTAGTGACTCCCCTGCAGGTCACGACAAGTATATTTGACGATATCCTGTCAGTAATGCCGAAGCCAAGATCGCTGAGTGCGGCAACAAGGGGGGTAACAAGATTTCTTTTAGCTGATCTTATAGTTTTACCGCATAGAGCGAAGTAGCCGTTATTGAAAGAAGCCATAGCCCAGCATACAAATGAAACACTCATACAAAGAGTTTTTCCGCTTCTTACAGCACCGTCACATATAATGCCGTCACATCCGCTGTCAGCCCCTCCAGGACACCACCACCTCAGAACTTTAAGCTGCTTTTGAGAAAATGGTATAAAGTTCACTGGTCGTCCACCTCCGCAGGAGTATTTTTACTGCCCTCTACAAGTGCCGCATAGAACCTTGAAAGTTTATTTTCCTGTTCATCATCGGCACATTCCAGTTTTTCAAGAGCCTTTATCCTGTCGAAGAATTTGATCTCCATCGCGCCGTCCTTCGGACGCTTGATCTCTGCGACATTGAACAGATCATATTTTGAAAGATCCTTTTCAAGAGGATCATCCTCAAACATTAGTCTTACGGCATCGCATATACTTCCGAACGCAAGCCGTTCGTAACCGGCTTTGGCTCTCTGGCGATAGCTTTTTGCTCTTGCCTCGTAGATCCTGTTTATCTCATTGTTGATATCGTCCCTCAGCAGAAGCATCGAGCCGCTATTTACAGGATCAGGATATCCGGCACAGGCGGCTGCCTCACGCGCATTTCCACTGCCTGCATAACAGCAGCAAAATCTTTTTTCTCTTGGTGTCAATCCGGTTTTTTTATCCTTCAAATGAAAACCTCCTTTCACTTGTAGGGGAAAAAAAGCAAAAATTGGAGTAAAAATACTCCAATTTCAAAAAAGTTTTTTTCGATTTTATATAATTTCAGCGAATTGCATAAATATATCTTCTTATAAATAATATAGTTGTGCAATATACCGTAAAGATTTTGCAGTGTGTTTGTAAGAAAAAAATAAAAAATATGGTATGAGTAGGTGTGTTAGGTTGTTTAGTTGGTAATGGCAAAGTTTTTGTCTTGGTTTGTATATGATCGTTTATTTCGCTTTTTTTGGTTGTGTATAGTCCGGTTAGGTGTGGTAAAAATTGGTTTGGCGCGGTTTCGTTTACTTTACACTACTCTACTTTCATCTAATTTAATTTCATTTACTTTACTTTCATTTACTTTACTTTAATTTACTTTACTTTACTTTAATTTACTTTGCTGCATTTGTGACGGAATAATCCCCATTATTCCCGGAAGAATAACGGAAGAATCACGGAAGAATCACGGAAGAATCATGGAAGAATCACGGAAGAATAACCGCTCCTGAGTGTGGAGTGTGGAGTGTGCGTGACCGCACTGGACAATTTCGCGGCGCAGTGCCTGCGCTCTCATTGTTTCTCCTGCGTAGCTT
>CACZSM010000152.1 GCA_902783815.1 uncultured Ruminococcus sp. | reverse complement strand
GGTGATTAATTGTTAAAAGTCATTCAGAGATAAAAGCTTCCCCACTTTTTAATTTGTGAAAAAGTGGGGAAGCTTTTGTTATAAGTTGCCGTTGTATTGGGAAAGAATATCTTTAATTACATCATCAGCATCTATATTACTGAAATCACAGCCTTTAACATTAAGATCATCAATCAGATAAAACCGTCCGATATAATTTGACATAATCTCATCTTCGGATGAAAAACAATCCAACTCATAGACATCCACATAATTATCAATGTAACAAAAATAATAAGGAAACTTCCATCTGACGAAACCTTTAATGGTTTTATTTGGCATATAACGTTTTATTTTGCCTGTTTTCGTTTCAATTATTTTAACAGTTATATTTGATAGCTTTTCAGAATATTCATAATTGTTTTCGCTAATCACATAATAGTCACCATCATTAAGAAAATAAAACATCTCTATTCTTTGTGCAATTGCATCGCGTATATTATATATAGGTTTTCTATTTATGAAATTTCCTGTTTGTATGTCCTTAATTATTACAAATTCATTTGTACAAACTGCAAAATACTTGTTACATACAGGTAAAATTGGGTACCGATACATAAATGTGTTATCTATATTTTTTTCTTCAAATACGAATGTTGGTTCTTCATTATTAATCTTCCATAAAATACATACATTTTTGTATATCCAGTAAAAAAAGTACTGTCCATCTTGTGAAAAATAAATATGATTATATCTGAATTCTTTATTCCATTTATATTTACTTCCGTTGTATATATAAACCACATCTTTAGTTTCTATATCAAGGCATCTGCCAAATCCATCAGATGTCAGCACAAATATCCAATCATGTTTCGGTACAAACGAAGCATTGATTATATCAGTATACTCATCAATAACATTGACGACCTTTTTTGTATTCAAATTATAAATAATAATATGGGTATTATTTTCTTTTTTGAAATAAGTCATAAAGTAGCGTTCATCAGAAGAAATTTCTACATGCTCCAAACAATATTCTATGTCATTAATAGAAAAAAAGCCAATATTCTTTTTCTGATGTTTATCAAACAAAATAGCCTTATTATTATTCAAAGCAATTAATAAAAAATTTTGTGATAGGAAAATATCCACAATGCGGGAATAATGATATTTGAAATCTGAAAAAACCGAATTATTATCTAATTTCTTAATCATAAATCCTTCGTCATACAAATAAATATACTCTTTTTTCACTGGATTAATATCAACAGATTTGAAAATATTAGGATCTGGATTATTAGACCAATTATATTCATCAATCAAACTTCCAGTTTCAACCGACCATATTTTGATTGTATTATCCATTGATATAGTAATACAATAATTATTGTCTTCAGTAAATCTTACTTTTACAATTCCTCTGTTATGCTTAGGAAAGGTATATTTACACTCTCCATTCAATGTCCATAATTTTACAATTCCGTCTTCTGCTCCTGTTATATAATAATTCTTATCCCTCGATATATCTACCGCAGTAATGGTATTCAGATGGCCATTCTTCTGAAGTATTTGAATACATTCGCCTGTTGTGGTATTCCAAATCTTTGCAGTATTATCTGCTGAGCCAGTTATACATAAAGTATCATCTTCGGAAAGTCCGATAGCTGTAATTTTTTTATCGTGAATACCAAATTGTCGGATGAATTCACCATCAAAGGTATTCCACAATGTTATATTATTACTACTACCATTTGTAAGTAGATAATGTTCATTATGTGATAACGCTATAACAGGAGAAAAAAATCTTATATCAAAACAGATAGAATGACATTCACAACTATGTACTCGAATGCGTTTTCCAGTTGATAGCTCAATTATTTCAACTATTTCTTCCGTTTTACTATTTTCTTGCTTAAAATCAATTACAGCATAGCATCCATTTTGTGATATAATAGCCCAGCATTCTCTGCAATGATTTTTCTTATAGATGTCTGCTTCGTACTTATTCTGTACTAAGCCATTTTCTGAATTCCAAACAAGAACATTGCCCTTTATATCTGCTGTTATTATGTACTTCCCATTTCCGGAAAAATTGGCAGATGTAGCAGGATATCTGTGTCCGCTGTATAAATTCCATTCATGCAGAGTACTTCCACTAAACGAGCTAGAGACATATCCATCAACAGAAAATTTTATGCCATTAAATGGGATATTTCCGAAATCAAGATTTGAAAAATCCTCACTGCAGATTTTGCTATTGCGAGAAAAGATCATTGTCCGAATAACATTATGTAATGCAGTAACACATTGTTCCTTACGTTCTGATGACACCTGTGTGTCTTTATTGGTACGGAGTAAAGATACATAATATTGCAGGAGATTCTGTTTCATTCTATATACACCCC
>CACZSM010000151.1 GCA_902783815.1 uncultured Ruminococcus sp. | reverse complement strand
TGTATCATCCTTGAGGATCTGTGTATGGATAGCGGCAACGCCGTTTACATATGTTGAGATATATGTAGCCATTCTTGCCATATGAACGCGATGACCGTCGATGATCTGCATATTCTCGATATCAGCCTTGGAAACTCCTCTTTCCTTAAGCTCAGCCATAAGTCTGTCGTTGATCTTAACGATGATCTCATAGACATCCGGAATAACGCTCTTCATGAGTTTGATATCCCATTTTTCAAGAGCTTCCTGCATTACTGTATGGTTAGTGTAGGAGAATGTTCTCTTAGCAACGCCGAGTGCCCAGTCGAAGTCGCAGCCTTCCTTTGTAAGGAGTCTTACGAACTCAGGGATAGAGATAGTCGGGTGAGTATCATTCAGCTGAATAGCTGTTTCGTCTGCAAAATACTTGAACTCTGTGCCATATTTAGCCTTATATCTTCTTATGATATCCTGGAGTGAAGCGGATGAGAAGAAGTACTGCTGCTTAAGTCTTAGCACCTTTCCTTCATAGCTGTTATCATTCGGATAAAGCACCTTAGAGATATTTTCAGCGTCATTTTTCTCCTTGACAGCCTGATCGTACTGGCTTGCATTGAACTCAAGGAAGTTAAAGTCGCTTACAGCCTCTGCTTCCCACAGACGGAGAGTATTGATATTATCTGTGCCGTAGCCGATAATAGCCATATCATAAGGTACAGCCTTTACTGTCTGATCAGCAAAGTTTACATTAACGATATCCTCGCTTCTCTTTATGCACCACGGGTCGCCGAAGCGCTGCCAGTCGTCTGCCACTTCAACCTGATAGCCGTCAACGATTTCCTGCTTGAACAGGCCATACTTATAGCGTATGCCATAGCCATCCAGCGGAACATCATGTGTTGCAGCGGAATCGAGGAAGCAGGCAGCGAGTCTGCCGAGACCGCCGTTGCCGAGAGCAGCGTCATCAATTTCCTCAAAGACATTGATATCGATACCCCTGTCAGCGAGCAGTTTCTTTGTCTGTTCAAGAACACCCATTGCATACAGGTTGTTATACATCATACGACCCATAAGGAATTCTGCGGAGAGGTAGTATGCGCGGCGATGAGCAGCGTGAGTTTTCTTGCTTTCTGCCCATTTGCCTGAGATCGCACCCATCATTGCTTTTCCGAGAGCCTCATGCAGCTCTGCCGGTGAAAGCTCGTTGAGTTCCTTGCAGTACTCGTTCTTTGCGGTAAGCACGAGGTTGTCGATAATGGCATTCTTCTTCATCTTTTTGTCATCCTCCAGCCTTCTGTAAATTTTTGACAAATTGTAAAGTTTCCTTGCAATTTTAGGAGATGCAGCTCCTTCTTTCATTCTCCATGTCCAGTTGCCGCCGAGGGTAGATGGAGTATTGATCCTTGCTTCCGAGCCGAGGCCGAGTATATCCTGCATCTGCACGATAGCGTAGTCGCTTATACTTGCATAAGCGGTACGGATGAAGCCCCAGTTATAGCCCTCAGTTTTATTAAGAGCGCAATACTGTTCTGCGAAAGCGATATCCTTATCCTCAGCCTTTGCGAGCCAGCCCATAATAGTATCATTATCATGGGTACCGGTATAGCACACGCTGTTAGTGGTGTAGTTATGCGGCAGGTAATCGCTGTCCTCTTTTGAGTCGAATGCGAATTCGAGGATCTTCATACCCGGATAGCCTGAATCCTTAAGCAGCTTTTTAACGCCAGGTGTCTGGAAGCCCAGATCCTCAGCGATGATCGGGATATCTCCGATACGCTGTTTCATTTTTTCAAAGAATTTCATACCCGGGCCGTCAAGCCATTCTCCGTGTACAGCATCTTCGGAGCCATAGGGGATAGCGTAGAACTGATCGAATGCTCTGAAGTGGTCGATTCTTGTTACATCGAACATTCTTGATGCGCCTGCAACTCGTCTTATCCACCAGTCGAAGTTAGTTTCCTCGAGGTAGATCCAGTCATACAGAGGGTTGCCCCAGAGCTGACCTGTTTCAGAGAAGTAATCCGGGGGACATCCTGCAACGCATACTGGTCTGCGCTCGTCATCGAGCCAGAAAACATCAGGGTTAGCCCATGTATCGGCACTGTCCATAGCGACATAGATCGGCATATCGCCAAAGAGCTTTATGCCGTTGTCATTAGCATACTCTTTAAGCTCTGCCCACTGCTTATAGAAAATGAACTGTATCCATTTCCAGAACATAACATCCTCATAAAGCAGTCTGAGGTAATAATCTATTGTATCGGGGTTGCGGTACTTGATCAAATGATCGGGCCAATCTGTCCAGGGTTTATCATCGAACAGTTTTTTAACGGCCATATACAGTGCATAATCTGTGAGCCAGCTGTTTTCATCACGCATGAAGTCCCAGAATTCCTGCTGATCCTTCTGTTTGAAAGCCTCATAAGCCTGTCTGAGGACATCGAATCTGATGTTATACAGTCTTTCGTAGTCTATGTACTGTGAATTTGAGCCCCAGTCGATTTTTTTCAGATCATCTCTTGTCAGGAGGTCCTGATCGCAGAGGAGATCGAGATCGATCATATAGGGGTTACCCGCGTAGGTCGAAAACGATTGATACGGTGAATCACCATAGCTTGTCGGTCCGACCGGCAGAAGCTGCCAGTATTTCTGACCTGCCTCCTTAAGAAAGTCAACGAACTCATAGGCAGCCTTACCGAGAGTTCCTATTCCATAAGGGCTTGGCAGTGAAGTAATTGGCATAAGTATGCCGGCGCTTCTTGGCATAGATAAATCATCTCCGTTCCATTATAATATATTTTTGGTTTCTTTTCCATGCTAATATGATTGTAACACGAAAGTTTTTACATTCGTAATATATTTTATCACGATTTTCTAATATAATCAATAGTTTTGCACAATTTTTTATTCATTAAACATAACAAAAAGTAGGTGAAAATTTCTCTGCCTACAGCAGAATAATTTTTTTCACAGCTGTCCGAGGACTATTTCGAGAGCCTTTTCTGCTGAGAGGCGGCGAATTTCATTTCTGTCATATTTACTGTTATCGAAAGACAGTCTGACAGCGAAGCATTTGTCCTTACTGGAGAAGCCTACATATACGGTTCCCACAGGGTCTTTTTCCGTACCTCCGGAGGGACCTGCTATACCTGTTGTTGAAACTCCGATATCAGCCCCGGATAGTTTTTGTATGCCCTTTGCCATTTCCTCAGCAGTTTGTATGCTGTATTCAGTATATTTTTCAAGTATCTCATCCGGTACGCCTACTACTTCATTTTTTATTCTGTTCGAGTAGCAGCATACACCACATTCAAATATCTCAGACGCTCCGGATACGCTTGTTATCATTGAAGCGACAAGTCCACCGGTAATGCTTTCTGCGGCGGCTATTTTCAGCTTTCTTTTCTTGAGTTCTTCAACTACTTTCCCGGAGATCATATCATCCGGCATAAGCATCAACCTCCTGTAACATGAAGTACACCTATATTTTAACACTAAAAATGTAGAAAAACAACATTTTTTTGTCCTTTGCATGAATTTTTTTGTTAAACATTCTAATAAGCAAATCTCATTCATAAAATATTAACAAATTTTATTCGTAAATGTCGTATAATCTAAAGGAGGGAGATCGTGTACTGTGCTTCGTTATGAACCGTTTTTTAATGCTCTTATCATAAATATCCTGCTCGGATGCTTATGGCACCTTATCACCTTTATTATATGCGTCACTGTGCCGACGGACTTTTTTGCTCCTGATAAGAAAATGTACTGTCCGCGTAAATGGGAGAGGGGCGGCAAATTCTACAGTGGTGTCCTGAAGATCAATAAATGGAAGGATGCTGTGCCGCAGTATATCGGCAAGGACGGCTTCTCAAAGGATCATATTGACTCTCTTTCGGTGGAATACCTTGATGAATTTATAATGGAAACTTGCCGCGCTGAGTGGAACCATGCAGTAAATTGTATGTTTACCTTAGTGCTGTTCATACTTAATGATATTGTCATGGCGTCGGTGCTGTCGATTATAGTTTATTTATGCAATCTTCCGTTTGCAATTATACAAAGATATAACCGATTCAGACTTGAAAAACTGAAACAGGCTGTGTTGAAAAAAGAAAAAAATAGAAAGAGTGAGTGATTTGGACTGGTTTTTTACAGAAAGCTCCGGGGCTGTGGGGGATAAGCTGCTTATCACCGGGGAGGATGCAAAGCATATTACAAAATCTCTGCGAATGGCTGTGGGGGAGAGTCTGACCCTGTGCGACAATCAGGGCTTTGAGCATCTTTGCCGTATCGACAGGATATCTCCGGATGGTGTAAGTGTTACAGTGGTGACAAAAGAAGAATGTACCCATGAACCGGATGTAAAATTAACATTGTATTTTGCACTTACAAAAGGTGATAAGCCGGAAATAGTAATACAAAAGGCTGTGGAACTGGGCGCTGCTGTGATAGTTCCGGTGCTGACGGAAAGGTGTATATCCCGTCCTGACAGAAAAGGAGCCGAAAATAAACTGCAGAGGTACAGGAAGATCGCATATCAGGCAGCAATGCAGTCAAGAAGGGGTATTATACCGGAGGTAAGACCTCTTACAGAGCTTAAATCAGTGAAAAGTGAGCTTTCAGAGTATGATAAGGCTATACTGTTCTATGAGGGCGGCGGCGAACCTCTGAGAAAACTTATCGGTGAAAACGATAAAAGCATTGCAGTATTCATAGGTCCGGAGGGCGGATTTGAGGAAAGTGAAACAGAGAAATTACAGTCTGCCGGTGCATTGACAGCAACGCTTGGAAAGCGTATACTTAGAGCGGAGACAGCGCCTCTTGCGGCGATCACGGCAATAATGCTTCTAACGGGAAATCTTGAATGACGGTACCGTGAAAAAAACAAAGTATGGTGAGCTGTGCGGCGCTGCTGCGATAAATAATCCATATAATACTTGGAAAGGACTAATAACTATGTTGGGAATAATCGGGGCATTGGATATTGAAGTAAATGATATTATAAAAATGATGGAACAGCCGGTTGAAAGATACTACGGGCCGCTGAAATTCGTTTCCGGAAAAATATATGGTACGGACTGTGTTGTGGCTAAGTGTGGCATAGGAAAGATAAATGCCGCTGCCTGCACTCAGACAATGATACTTGAATACAGACCGGATCGTATCATAAATACGGGTATTGCAGGAGGTACATCCTCAAAAACACATATTGGCAGTGTTGTAATAGCGGATAAGGTCGTCCAGCACGATTTTGATACTACTGCACTTGGCGATGAATTGGGAACGCTTTTTCTGCCGGATAATACCAATATAAAGTATATACCATGCAATGTTCCTATGGTATATGAGCTTGGCGAGATCTGCGATCACCTCGAACAGCATATAGATCACGAAATAGGTACGATAGCTACAGGTGACAGGTTTATAGCCGGAATGGATGACCGTCGCCGTCTGAATGAGCTTTTCGGCGCAATAGCGTGTGAGATGGAGGGCGGAAGTATCGGTCAGATATGCTATATTCACAGGATACCGTTTGCAGTTCTCAGGTCGATATCTGATGACAGTTCAAGTGATGAAGGCGCACAGGCAGAATATTCGATATTCTCTGAAATGGCTGCAAAAACGGCTGTACGCATCATATCGGGATTCATCAGGAATCATTCACATTAATATAAGAAGCCTCCATTGCTCGTCCTTATCGGTGAGTAATGGAGGCAATTTTTTTTTTCACTTTCGCTTTGCAAGGATTTGCGCAGTTTTATAAAGACTGAGGTCGTGGGGTGAAATGTCCTCATGACGAGTAAGTGAATTCTTTTCGTAGGCGCAGGCGTAACCATAGCCAATGCCGAGTATCAGCCAGAAAATAAGTACCTTGTAGGATATGTCCGCAAGAAGCGCTATCTCAAAAAGAGAATATACGCAGTATCCGGCACAGAATGATGTTATTACTGTAAGTACGCGCCCGTCCTGCCGGTTCTGGTTCCTGCGCCGGAAAAGTGTTTTTATCAGTGTTTTCGCTATGGTTATCGCAAGAACCATAAATATATTCAGCCCTACAAGACCATAACTTATTGTTATGGTGATAAGACCGTTGTGAAAATCAAAATACCTCAGACCGCCCAGGTATTTTTCACCGTAATCAACAACATTCGCCTTGCCGATGCCAAACAGTGGAAATCTCTCAAATAGTCCGAGCGCCTGTTTCCAGATGATGAAGCGTCCGCTGTCGAGGTTTTTATTTTTATGCTTGAATGTAGTTGTATCCTGTTTTCGTTCCGTATCGGGCTTGAGGATGACCTTTCCGTTATCGGCAGTAACGCCTGTATCTATCTGTACGCTGCTTTCCGGACTGCTGAGCATATGAGATATGCCCTCCTGTACAAGAGTTCTTGTGCCTATCAGTGACATTGCCGTTACAACACAGGCAAGCATAAGAGCCATCAGACGGAAAAGAATACTGAAAAGTCCCGGACGAAATCCACGGAAAATTCCATACAGGAACATAAAACAGTAAAAGACGATCAGCATAAGAAGGGAGTCATTGGAATCTGATAAAAACAGGGCAAGGATATTTATAATGAAGCTAAGGGTATAATACAGCTTATGCGTTAAACTGAGCGTATTATCCCCTTTTTTTATTGCCCAGAGTATATTCATGGAGATTATGGAGGTCAGAGCATAGAAAGCTGTAGTATTTGCATTGTTGATAATGCCGACAAAGCGGTTTTCGTGTATAGCGAACGAGTAGCCGCCGTAGTCGAAGCCCTCCGGACAGACGGAAAGCAGTATAAGACCAGCAGACATAATTATCGTTCCGGCGTGAAGGACAAAAGAAAGGATATGCTCAGCTTCTCTTTTGCAGGCGCTTTTGCCCTTTCCTGTACAGACACCGAAGAAAAAGAAAAAACATATCGACATCCATAACAGGTAATAAATATTGATAAAGAAGTTGCTTTTAAGGTGTAGTATGCAGCTGAAAAGCGCTGAGCCGAGGAACAGCAGGATAAGGCGTCTGTTTCTGAACAGGAGGAGCTTGCCTTTTATTATGAAGTGGGATATAAAAAGACCTGCTGCCCATATCATAAGGATACCTGCTGCTATATAGAAAAATGAGCCAATAATGCAGAGTGAACCAAGAAACATATTAGCAAGGAAAACAAAGCGGAAGTTTTCCTCTTTATCAAGGAAACGGAAAATAGCTTTCATTAAAAGAACACCCCTTTAATTGTTGCTGTATATATAATAGCACATTTACTGCCGTTTTGTGAAGTTGATTTAATACTTTAATAATAAATAAAAAAATTTATTTTTCAAAAAAGAAAATATTGAATATCACTAAAATATATGATATGATTATTATACTGTTATTTCACTTTCTGCTCATAAAATTCATGACCGGATAATAGCTGGATACGGTAAAAGAAAAGCTGATCCGTATGCCAGTGAGCAGGACAAAAAATATTGAGTTGTTTAAGTCGTACAGGAGTAAAAATACTATGTACGGTGAGGAAAGGGTGTGTGCGCATATGCGAAAAAAATGGTTGGCTGTTTTGCTGGCAGCGGCTTCTCTGACGGCTTTTTCATCGTGCAGTGGGGAAGCGCCGGTTATGCCGGAACCAGGTAAGACTTCCACTCAGCTGCAAAAGCCGGAGCTTGGTGATGATTTTTACGGTTATATGAATTTCGATTACCTTACGGATGAGAATGTCGATCCGGATGTTTCTCGGATCGGAAAGTTTTCTGATATTCAGAAACAGCTTGAGCGTGATGTTTCTGATCTGTTGGATCAGTGCGCAGAGGATACCTCGTCTAAGGACAGTATAACACAGACTGTACGGGAAATATATAAACAATATCTGGACAGGGATACAAGAGAAAAAGTCGGAGTTACTCAGCTTATGCCTGCGGTGGCAGCAATAGAGAATGCCGGAAATGTGAATGAGCTTGTTCAGGCGCTTGGGTATTTGTACCAGGAATACGGCGTCGGATCATTTTTTAAGTTGGGTGTTAATCCGGATTTTCACGATACCTCTGTGCCAAGACTTTTTATTATGGGTATGAATACCTGCGGCAATATGAAGGAAAATTTCACAAGAACTGATGCAGGATCTGAAGATATCGGAAAGCTCGTAAATAATACCCTTACTGCCCTGGAGGTGGATAATACCCAGGCAAGGGCAAGAGCATCGGCTGCTGCAAGAATGATAAAATCTATTGCAGAGGCAACTCTTGATTCGGATCTGATGAAGAATATTGAGCTTCATCTTGATAATCTGTACAATAAAGAGGAGCTTGCAAAGGTGCTGAGCAATATTGATGTCAATTTGCTGTTGGAGTCATTCGGATATAAAACGGATGAAGTAACTATATTTGATGTTGGTCAGCTGGAAAAGATAAATGAGTTATTCACAGAGGATAATTTAAGGATAATCAAGGATTATACGCTTGGCTGTCTGATGTTTGAATATAAATCGGCGCTGCCGCCATCCTATCTGGAAAACTTCAAGTTGGTAAAGTATGATGAGAAGAGTTTTGTAGATGATGCAAAGTTATTTGTTTTTAACAGTGTTGAAAATGAGGTCGGGGTGCTGTACGGACGGAAGTTCTGTACCGATGAGGTAATGTCTGCGGCAAATAAGATGATGGATGATATAAAGGAATCCTGCCGCGATCTTATAAATAAGTGTGACCGTCTTGGAGATGACTCGAAAAAGAAATATCTGAAAAAGCTCGACAATGTTATTGTCCTTATGGGCTATGACAAGGATTATCAGTCTCCGTTTGAGATAATACCGGCGAAGGACGGAGGTAATCTGCTTGGTAATATAATAGCGATAAAACGCGGAGAATGTCAGAATAATATTGCAAAGATTAACGGGATTTTCGACCGCAGAACATGGGATATGACGCCGGTAACTGTAAATGCTGTTTACAATAGTCAGATCAATACTATAACCATACCGGCAGTTATGCTCAGCAAGGTCATGTTTGACCCGGAAAAAGGGGAGTATTATAATCTTGGTATGCTGGGATATGTTCTGGCTCATGAGCTTAACCATGCCTTTGATGCCAATGGATATAAGTACAACGAAAACGGATGCTATGTCCCTGACTGGCTGAATGAAGATGACAGGAATTCCTATGTGGGAATACAGGAAAAGGCTGTGGCTTATTATAGTAATTACAGACTGCTTGACCTCTATAAAATAGACGGTAAAATGACTCTTGCGGAAAATATCGCAGATATCGGAGCTGTACAATGTATCACAAATATTACTGACGATAAGGAAAACCTTGAACAGATGTTTGCCGGAATTGCAGAACAATGGGCACAGTGCGATGAGGTTGAGGATGTTATTATAAGCCTGAGCAGTGATGAGCATAGTCCTGCGGAAGCAAGAGTAAATGCAGTAGTTTCAAGTATTGACAAGTTCTACAGTGTCTATGATATAAAGGAAACAGACAAAATGTATGTAGCTCCCGAAAACAGGGTAAAGGTGTGGTGAAAAAATGATAAGAGCAAAACTGGTGCTGAGAAATGTTATCGGCAAGCCGCTGCGCTCGGCAATAATAATACTTTCGCTGGCTGCGGCTGCATTTGCGGCGCTGTTCTGTATATCCGGCATAAACTCGGCCAAAAACGGATTGACGGATTTTTTCAGGTCGAATTTCGGTGATGCCGATATCATGGCGCTTTCTGCTAAGGACAGTTTAAGTCTGGAACAGCAGGATCTTCCGGCAGGGTCAAAAATAGTGTATGAGACTTTTACAACAATAAAAAAGACTCAGCCGGACAAAAATTATATCAACTACATAAACAAGACGGACATTAGTTTTATCGGAATAGATACACAGACTGCCTTTGAAATGAGAATGTTTGACAGGGCTTATCCTACGGATGGCGGAATTACTATAACAGAGGCAGTTGCTTCGCAGTTTAACAAAAATGTGGGTGATACCTTTGTTGTGTATGGCCATGGTGATAAGGAATTCAAACTGAAAATACTTGATATCGTGCCCGCGACCCGTTTTCTAAGGGGTCGTCCGTTTACTATAATATCTACGCCGGCTCTCTGCAATGATGTGGCAGGAAATGATAAGGACGATTTCCAGGTGGCGTATATCGACATTCCGGGCGATACCACGGATGGAGCAGTTGATTCTCTGAGAGGCAAGTACAGCAATTATCAGTTTATTGCTACATATTCATCGGATTCTGATGAGTCTTTGGACAGTATGATGAATATATACTATCTGATATTTGCGGTAGTATTCCTGATGGTATGCTTTATAGTCGTATCAATGTCAAAGCATATAGTGAATGAAAGAATGTCCGTTATCGGTATGCTGAGAAGCATCGGAGGCAGTATTTCCGGAACAGGCGCCCTGCTGCTTGCGGAAAGCGCTTTTTACGGACTTTGCGGAGGTATTCTCGGTACTCTGATATTCCTTCCGCTGAAGGATAGTCTGAATATCGGCTTTCTTACCGGAGAGGGTATAGAAAGTCATTCGGACGGTATTAATATTGTGTCCATTACGCTTGTTATAATCGCTGTAATATTGATACAATGCCTGTTTTCGGCAGCGGCTATTCTTAAAGCTGCAAAGACTCCTGTAAGGGATATAATATTCGGCACAAAGGAAACTGCTTATAAGCCTTCAAAGGTTATTGCTGTGATAGGCGCAGCACTTTTCGTTATCAGTATTATTATCCATATTGTATCGGATGAATTTACTCTTACAGTGCTTTCAGCATTTGTTTCTGCAATTGGTATCGTACTGCTGTTCCCTATGCTGATATCTCTCCTTTCAAAGCTGCTTGCATCTGTTTTTGACAGGCTGAATATGCCTGTTGCAAAATTGGCTGTAAAGGAAATGTCAACTACAAAGAGCTGCGTATCTTCTGCGCAGCTGATACTGTCTGCAATATCACTCACTATTGCAATGCTGATAATTGCCGTATCGCTTCTGATGTTCCTTGCAAAGCCGTACTATAATAGTGAAATAGTTATAACTACGCCGGAAATGGAGGGCAAACAGTACAGATATCTGCAGGGTAATGTGGACGGAATAGAAGATGTGGAATGTATTTACTACAAGAACCTTATGTATGATTCAATTGCCGAGCTTAACGGCGAACCAAGAGATATTATGCTTATCGGCTTCAATGACGGCGGATTCAGATATCTGGACGGTATTAATGGCTGTCCGAATGGTATCGGAGCGGATGAAGCGTATATTGATGCTATGCTTGCATCAAAACTGTCACTTGGCATCGGCGATGATATAAATATAAAGGTCGATCAGGATAAATACATTCCGGGAGAGTTTAAACTGAAAATAAAGGGCTTTATAGATTCCGGCTACTTCAACAGTAACTATAATTCCATTCTGATAAATCTTGATACATATAAGAGCGTATATTATGATAATCCGTCAGTAGTTCTGATAAAGACAGCTCCGGGAAGGAATTTTGAGGTACTGTCGTTCCTCAGAACGACACTTCCGGATAACTCACAGTATATTATTACAGGAGAGGAATTCCAGATAATGATGGAGGAAAATATGTCAAGCATACTTTCCATAGTTTACGCAATAATAGTTCTTGGTTTTGCGCTTTCTCTGCTTGGAACATCGAGTAATATACTTATGGGCTTTGAGCAGTCAAGAAGAAAATATGCTGTGTATTATTCATCTTCAATGAGCAAGGATAAGCTGAAAAAGCTGATACTTGTAGAAAATATGCTGCTTTGCGGAATATCTGTGATATGCGCGCTTATATTCGGTATGTACTTCCTGAGTATAACGGAAACTGCGCTCAGACAGATAAATATGGGCTTCCCGATGGTGGAGCCGCTGATGTATGCGGTATTGTTCGGAGCATTGTCATTTGTGGTACTTATGGCAGTCGTAATAAAGCCGATAAAGATGCTGTCGAAGATGAACATTGCAGAGGAAATTAAGACAAGTGCGGATTAAAAGGGGATGCAGAATATGAATGAAATAGTTATTTATGCGAGAAATTTACATAAGACCTTCGGAAAAGGTGAAACTGCTCAGGTCGTTCTTGACGGCGCAGAGATAAGTATAGAAAAAGGCAGCTTTGTATCGCTGATGGGCGAATCAGGAAGCGGAAAATCTACTCTGCTGTATCTTATCGGAGGTCTTGACAGGGACTTTACAGGCGAGATATATGTTGGAGGAAAGAATATAGCGGATCTGGATGATAATAAGCTGTCTGAGATAAGATGCAGGAGCATGGGCTTTGTTTTCCAGTTCTATAACCTTGCGGCTAATCTGACGGTTGAGGATAATATACTGCTTCCGATCGAAATGAGCGGCAGGAAAATCGCTGCCTACAGAACAAAGTATGAGGAGATACTTGATATTACAGGTCTCAGGAACAAGGTGAAGTCGTATCCGGCGCAGCTCTCCGGCGGACAGCAGCAAAGAGTTGCTATTGCAAGGGCAGTTCTGGGTGAACCGGATATTATACTTGCGGATGAGCCTACCGGTAATCTTGATGCTGCATCCGGCGCAGAAATAATGCAGCTTTTTAAAAGACTGAATCAGGAAAAGGGTGTTACGATCCTGCAGGTGACTCATTCTGCGGAATGTGCATCCTACAGCAACAGGATAGTTACTCTTAAAGACAGGGTAATTGTAGGTTGAACGCCCTGCAAACTGCACATTGTTTTGAGTGCGTTTTTGTGCAATTTGTTGACAATTAACAAGAATTTTTTTGTAGGTGATTTCCCGTTGATTTTGTGCGGAGTTTGGTGTATCATTGAGTCTGGAAAATGATAATTAGGGAATAACTGATTGGATCACGCCTGACGGCTCGGTACTCCCTTAAACTTTGATTCATACAGGAGATGTGGGAAATGTCAGAGGATAAAGACACCAGGAATATTGCAGAGTCAAAAAGAGAAAAGGATGGCGCTGTCTATTATATCAGAGGCAGGAGAACTGTTGATGGCAAACAGTATCAGCGCTATGCCGTTGCTACGCACTTTGTTGAAAGAGGTGAGGACTATATAAAGGTCCTCAGACAGTATATCCAGCCTCTCTACAAAGAAGGCGATATCATAAGCATGAGCGAAAAGGTCATCTCTATGTGCCAGAACAATACGGTTGAAATGAAGGATGTCAAGCTCGGCTTCTGGGCAAAATTCCTTTCAAAGTTTGCTTCAAAAAGTACTGCCGGTATCGCTATGGATGAGCCGTATAAGCTGCAGCTTGCTATTAATATGAAGGGTCTGCCGCTGATACTCTGGGCATCATTCTGCAGCGCCGTTGGCAAGCTGTTCCACAAGAGAGGTATCTTCTATGAGATAGTCGGACAGGATGTTGCAGGAATTGACGGCTTCTACAGTCACTCCGCTTTCGAGCTGTACCATACCCTTGCTGTGCTTAATCCGAAGGAGCCGGAGAAGGTCTGCGAAAAGATCAAAACAGAGCTTGGCTACAGCTGTATCCTTGCCGATGCAAACGACCTGAATGTTGAAATTCTTGGACTTTCACCCGATGTCAGAGAAAAGGGCGACGATTATGCAGTTGGTCTTATCAAGGATAACCCGGCAGGTCAGGCTGATGAGCTTACTCCGTTCATAATTATCCGTCAGGTTCCGGATGATGAAAAGGACGATATGGAAGTATAAAAAAATTATGGGGGTCGGAGTGTTCCGATCCCCTGATTTGTCTTTTGAAAGTATTTAGGAAATTATTTTATAAAAAAATTAAAATAATTGTTGAAATTTTAGACAAAATGTTGTATTATACTATAAGGTACACCAAAACCATACATCAGGATCACAAATTCGGGAAAGGCTCAGCGGCCTTCCCAGGTGATCCGGTATCTTTGATAAGGGAGGCGTTTTGTTATGAGCTTGTTCGATAAGATGAAGGATGCTGCTGCTGCGGCTGCTCAGACGGCTGTTCCTGGGGGAAATATACCTCCGTCTGCTGTCATTACCTTTGCAGAATTGCCCGAAAATCTGGAACAGATGAAGGCACTTCCGGAAGCATCCCTCGATTCTCCGTATAAGACCGCTGCTCTGGCTGTCAGTACATTCTGCGTATATGCTGTTGACCCGGATTCTGCAAAGCCTATGCTTGAATTCCTCAGAGGACCGAAGGGTCCGCTTTCCAATATGGAAATGCAGTTTATCAGGGACAGATTGATGGATAGCAAATATGTGCCGTTCTCCTATTTTGAGGGCGCTGTGCCGGGTAATGATTACCGTCCGGATGAACCCTATAAGATCAATTTCTTTACAGACAAATATTCCTTTGACAACGAGGGATATGTGAAGCTGAATGTGCGCTCCGGAGGCGCTGACAGCCCAAGACAGGTCGTTCTGAGAAGAAAGGGAGATCAGTGGTTTTTGTGGGATCAGTTCATTCTGGTAGGCATCAGAAAGCCTAAGTCCGATGATCCGTGGGCTTAATATCCCCAGTAACACAATATCAAAAAATTAACCGTCCTGCGGCATTATGCCTTGCAGGGCGGTTTTGATTTTATTATTTGTAGAAGTTCACTACGGCGTTTATAAAGTCCTTTTTGCGCTGCACAAGCTCCTCGTTTGAGGACTGGTCCAGGTAGATAACAAGATATTTGCCATTTGAGGAAAGTGTAGCTTCAAATGAAGCGTTTTCCTGCAGTGACTTATCATCAAATACATAGAACTTTCCTTCGGACTTCACTTCGCCTAATACTCTTGTTGCTTCCTCATTGAGCTTGTCCGGATCATACTCGTAAAGCTCTGCTGTCACAGGATTTCTGTTTACTGTGAAGCTGAATCTGTGTCCGTTCACAGCGCCAATGACATTATACATTGTATCGGAAGCAGCAGCGTTTTCAGGAATGTAGGTTATAGCCTTCAGGTACTTTTCAAGACCATCAAGATCATTTTTGTAGTCGGACTGCTTTATTGTAGAGATATCCACAGCTGCGCTGATATCCACATTTTCCGGCTGCGCACCTCTTGCAGCACATCCTGATGATGCAATGGCAATAACAGCTGATAATACTAAAAGTATAAATTTCTTCATAATTTCCTCCAGGTAAATAAAATAATAGATGATACAATAAATTATATACTATTTCCAGCGCTAATTCAAGGTTTACTCAACAATACATCAAGAAAAATTATGTGTTGAGTTTATTTCCGCAGTTTATGCAGAAGCTGCCGTCTGACGGGTTCTCCTTGCCGCAGAGAGGACATATACTTACGGTTGGAAAAACGGCTTCATCGATCCTGATATCATGTGATACTGGCTGCGGAGGCTGATCTGTTGTTGGAGCTGTATTTTGTGTAGTATCGGAGGTATTCTGAGGCGGGGTATCCTGCTGCGGAGAGGTATATGCTGACTGATAAAATTTTGTTGCCGAGGAATCGTTGTCCATATAGAGGTTAGAGCCACTTGTTTTTATGGATCTTCTGGCAGAATCTGAAATAAGAGTATATCTTGCGGCAGTAATGCCTGTGCAGAAAAGCATGACGGCATTTGACAGTAGGAACAGTGTGAACAGAGAAGCCTGTACGATACCGGAATTGACCGCATAGGTAAATATGCCTGCCATACCTTTAGGGTCTTTGCCGATAAGGAAGCCATCGTTCACATGATTTACATAGTAAAGTATGATAAGTCCAACATTTACAAATGCAAGAATTTTGCTGAGAAGTGAGAACATTCTGCCTCCGCTTGTAAAGATACCAGTACATTTTGCTGTTTTTTTGACCGATGCAGTAAATACCAGTCCGGATATTGCCCAGAAAAGTCCGGCAGCAGTAGGCAGGAATGAAATGCAGAATGAGCATATTGACATGATCTGTTTTTCTGTATCTTCATTGGATTTTTTTGTAAACAGTTTTATTAAATCAGATATTTCTGAAAGCTCACCAAGAAGCATGAACGAAAAGAAAACAATGGACAAAATGAGAAATACGGACATTATTCCCGGACCAATGCCAATGCTTGAAGAATCCTTGTTTTTAGAGCTTATAAGCATACTTATGAATCCGATAAAAGGGAGGATCAGGAAGCAGTCGAGGATACCATAGCCAAAGGTCTGTATGAATACGACAGCTTCATTTGTTACAGCTTCATAGGCATCGGCAGAAAAGCTCTCTGACGATGAGGATACAAATGTAAAATAAAATGCTCCGGTAAGCATAAGTCCGATACATATTGTACAGATAAGCAGTATAGTCGGGCTGACGCATTTTTTTATGAATTTCGGATTATCAGTATAGGGACCGAATCCCTGATTGAACATAAACGGCTGATTCATTGTTGATTTTTCCTCCTGTTCTTTGTTCCGTATGAAGCCGTAACAGATAGAGTGAGAACCTTTGTATTCTCAGAAATTAAGCCGCACTTCAGTTTATTCTGCCTTTTACGAAGTGCGGCATTTCTGTTTTTTTACTTTTCTTCCTTATTGTCTTCTGAAGGTTTATTTTCCTGGGATTTCTCAGGCTGTTGTGGCTGGGGCTGAGGCGCAGGCTGTGCTGTACGGTACGCAACGGGATTTACAAGAGGTCTGCGGTTTGGTCCCTGGGGATAATTGTTTGTAGCATACGGGAAATTGCGTACATAAAGCATATTCCTGAATACGGTGATGCGTGATGTATATCTTGTAATGATAAGTACAAACGCTATGAAGCAGGTCGTGAGAGAGGCATTTATCAGTACATCTGATGCAGATGCGCCTATATACGCGATCTGGATCTTATTTGACATCTCAGCAGGCATTACAAGTCTGCCAAGTGATACGAATGATGCAAAAAGGAATACCAGAGCGGATATTGATGAAATAACAATTGATGAGATAGTGCCGTCTGTAGTTATATCAGTACCCTCCGCAGCCTTATGCATGGAAATGACAAGTCGCATAATGAGTATGACTGCTGTTATCACAGATGCTCCTATGAAAATAGTTGAGGGGAAAAGTTCGAGGTAGCTATAGCCTCTGATAGTTATGAACTGGCCTGCTATTTCATCATTTGCGCCGAGCTGCCATGCCTGGTACATTACTGAAACGGAGCAAAGTGAAATTACGGTATAGATAATTGAAACGACAAGCGCGTAAATAAGTGAATTACGCATCGATGCAAGACCTTTCAGCAGCTTTTCCTTATTATCCTCTTTTGCTGCTCCATATACCGTGAGGAACGACAGTGTGAAAAAGAAGAGAAACAGTATTATTAGTAATCCGGCTACAAGATTGACGACAGGAGCTGACTTCGTTCCAAACATGAAATACATACTGGCAAGTGATGGATCCATCTCTGACGAGAATGATATTATGAGTGTTCTGATAAGATAAAAGATCGTCAGAATGGCACAAGCGGATATCAGCACAACAGAAGCCTGTCGAAGGAATGACCCCCGGACAGTTGGATAACCCTGAGCACGAATATTCTGTACATCAGGTTCTTTGACAGAATTTTGCATAGCAATTCCACCTTTCAAATTGTATTTACTCTATTCTACAACATTCTGTCAAAATAATCAATATCTACTATATGTATGACATCAAAAAATAAATATCTCAGACCGGCGGAGTGCATACGCTCTCAATTTAGTATATCCGTTCGCTGCACCCACTACTCATTATAATTAATTCTTCACCGTACTCTCCAGCACTTATAAAAAATATGGTTGGTCATTCCGGTGCAATGTCACTGACAGAGAGAGTCTATACTCATGTGAATGTGCAGGAACTGTTGGAGGCTATCAATAAGATATAGGTATAAAATATCCGCTGAGGGATTGTTCTCTCAGCGGTTTTGCTATGTATTCAATTGTCTTCGTATTGGTCGTCGATTTCTTTAATGCTTTTTAAAAGCCTATATACGGTTGAACCTAAATCAGAAGGAAAGTTGCATTTAGGCTCAGGATCAAGAACTTCCGCTCGCTGAATTGCAGCATTTATGGATGCTTTATTGTATTTATTATAATATCTTCCATCAAAATGCTTATCCTTTTTTAGTGGGACTTTTAATGCAGACAATCTATTTTTATAATGGTCTGTTGGTTCATATGAATGTGAATCAGTTACAGCATAGCTATAATCATCTTTATTCACATCGTCAAAGTGAAGAAGAAGCCACAACTCGAAAAAAGGGTTGCTCACAGCACACTTATATTTATTATTTT
>CACZSM010000150.1 GCA_902783815.1 uncultured Ruminococcus sp. | reverse complement strand
TTCACGATCATTTTGCTGTCAAATTTCCCGTATGCTTCGTTGTCAAGCCTTGCAATACATACAGTATTACTGCGGCTTTCCGCCTCGCCTGCGAAAAAATTTACGGATGATTCGTGTCCCGGTTTTCAGAGAACCCAATATGTTTTTTTCTGATATATTATAGTCCTCTGCGATTCTAATAATGTTCAAACAGCCTTTCCAATGTAAAATACATATCCGTAGTTCTGCTTGTATTTCATGTAAAGCTCAACCTCCCGGCGGTTAAGTTCCGCATACTCCGTGACAGTATCACAGTTTTTGTATTTTTCGACCAGTCTGCTTATTGCCTGTTCACGCGGATAGAAGTAATTATCCGTCCAACATTCCTCATCAAGAGCAAACGCAGCAATAAACTGATATCCGCATTTCTGCATTAATGCAATGTTATTTCCGATAAGATCGAGCTGACTTCCTGCATCAAGCCAGAATTGTTCTGCTTCATCAGGATGTTTGTCAGTCAGCCACGATGGACAGGTTACTGCAACATAACCGCCGTTTTTCAAAAAGCTGCGCCAGTGACCGAGTCCCTTTTCAAAGCCGATATTGTCGATAGCTCCCTCAGACCAGATCAGATCAAATGAGTCCTTTTCAAACGGCAGATCCTCCATGTTGCCGACAATACCTTTTACCCGTCCGCTGAGGTTTCTGCTTTTTGCATTTTTGTCAAGTGCATCAACAAAGTCAGGGAACATATCAAGACCAGTAATATTGCCAGATAAATGCTCCGCAAGTATAAGAGTCTGACCTCCCGTTCCGCAGCCCAGATCAGCAATATTCTTAAAACGGTTAAGATCACCCAGAAAGCTCAAAGCCTTTTCAACTGTTTTAGAGCTGCCAGGTCCCTGTCGATCCAATCCGATATGAGCCTCAATCAGCAGTTCAAGAAATGTCGGTTTTTTATTTTCCATTTATATCACCTTTAATCATTAAAAATCCTTTTATAATAAGTATAGTAAAGCACATTATCCCGGCATATGGCTGTCTTGTGATAATAAAAATAATTACGGAAATTATAGATAACACAATACCAGTAACCAAAAGACGCTTATTCCATACAGGCTTATCAAAACGGCTTAAGATCACAGCAAATATGCCATTCAGTACAGTTATACCAATAACCACAGCATATACTATCACGATCCACAGACTTATACTGCTAAGGCTGAAAAGCTGAGTTGCAGCTGACTTCTCACCATTTCCGAATACAGGCAGAAATAGCAGCAGAGCCGAAAGAATATCAAGTAAAGCACAAATCACAGAGGTATATTTATTGATTGTTTCAAGTTTTTCATTTTCAGCCGCTGTAATTATCTCGTCCGGACAAATCAGTTCATCAATTGAAACCGAGAAAAATCTGGATATTCCTTTTAGTGAGTCTATGCTTGGATATCCCCGACCCGATTCCCATTTTGATATTGCTGTCCGTGATACAAAAAGCTCATTAGCAAGTTCTTCCTGAGTAAGCCCCCTGTTTTTTCTTAGTTCCTGTAATTTTTCATTAAATTCCATTTTCTTTCCTCTTATCAATAAACTGTACAGCGGCACAATACAATGCAAACAATCCGAAGCTCAGAAATACTGAACCAATAATATCAGTTGCCCAGTGAACGCCTGATATCAGTCTGCCGATCACCATAAAAACTGAAAATAATAATGCAAATATATATGTGATATATTTTGTAATTTGGCTTTTGCATCTTCGTTTTATCTGAAAGATCAGTGTCGGCATGACAGATAATACAAGAAGTGTTGTTGATGATGGATAGGAAGCCTCCATAAATCCATCTATAGGAATAGGTCTGTAGTTTATAGGTATCATTTCAAAAATCAGATATCCGGATATTACAAGTAAATAGTATATTCCGAGAAGTATAATATCAATATCTACTTTGAATAAACTTCTGCGCCGTATCAGCTGTACAAGTCCCAGAACGGCAAAGCACATACATATCGCTATCGGAACAAGTCCCAGCCAGTCTGTAACAATATAAAGCCACATATGTACGCCAGTTATCTGATGGAACCATGTGTTGAAGACTGCCAAGCCTACTGATGTTCCCTGCTGTCCGACATTCTGTACATCAACATTCATTATTATAAATGTCCATAGTACAAATGCAGCAAGCAAGCCTGCGCCGAACAGTAATTTTCTTTTAGCTGCCATTATTATCTGTCCTTTCACTTGTTTTTACACTTTAAAGGTAACAGATAAAGCTAAAAAAGTAAAGAATCGTTCCGTCACATCTATGATACGGATCGAAACAGCGTCTGTGAACTACTTTTTTCCGTTCGATATGAAATACAACTTTCTGTTAAAGAAAAATAGCTGACCAAAAGACAAAAGTTTACTGAACACAGTCACTTTCCGTCTGGATATAATCATCGGCAGACTCCGGGGTTGGAATTATTTGTTTTTCATTTTCTTTTTCATTTCATACATACAGTCATCAGCTTTTTTTATTCCCTCGTCCTGAGATACGGGAGATAAAGGATCGTTGTTGAATATACCATAGGCAACAGTTACTTCAAAGGGAAGTATCTTTTCATCGTTGAGTTTTTGTATGCTCTGATAAAAATTCTTTACAGCCTGTTCAGCTATTTCCTTTGAATTTTTAAAGAATCCGGCAACAAATTCATCTCCGCCGTATCTTCCTACAAAACCGTGCCGAGAAAAGCGCAGAAAGGTATCGGCATAAGGAACATTGCATAATATTCAGAATTTGAACACAGATAATAATTATTTATCATAAAATACAGTATATCATTTGAACCGAGGATCCATAAGCCTGTAAATATAAACCTGAATCCGTGAAACTTGATTGTATAAAAATGCTTGAAACCCACATGAAATCCAGTGTTTCAGGCATTTTATCATATATGGTAT
>CACZSM010000149.1 GCA_902783815.1 uncultured Ruminococcus sp. | reverse complement strand
TTTATATGTTTTAAAATACAGATGTTCCCTACAGATTAATTGAACAACTGACCTCTCACAGAACCATATGTGAAGTTCTCACTTCACATAGCTCCTCAAACACAAGTATTAATAAAGTTCTGGCTTGTAATTATATAAAAAATATGTCATAATAGATAATGTGATGATGTTATAGGGTTCTCTGAAAACCGGGACACGAATAAGTTTGCATCCGTAAATTTTTTCGCAGGCGAGGCGGAAAGCCGCAGTAATATACTGTATTGACAACGAAGCATACGGAAAAATGATCGTGAAATAGGTTTTCAGAGGTTCCCTAATGTTAAAAAAAATAATTCATATGACACACAAATAAATCTTAATTATGTACGAAAAACCTTACTACAAGGATTTTCAGAATAAACTGGCTGAATTTTTGGTAAAGTAACATACCTAAAAAATATGAATGGAGGATATCAATATGAAAAAACATTTTAAACATAGTATGACCGCATTGATATGTGCTGCTTCTATGATAATGACCATCGGACTTACAGGCTGCGGAGGATCTGCGGATAAGGATGTCAGTTCTGATAACTCAGCTGAACCTGCTTCTTCGGACAAGGTAAGTCAGGTTTCCTCAGAAGGCTCCGACAGCAAAAGCGATAAGGCTTCGGAAGGCGATTTTACATACTCAGAAGACGGCAGCGGCAGTTTTATCCTTACAGGATATAATGGCAAAGAAACTGCTCCCGTGATTCCATCTGAAATCTCTGGAAAAAAGATCACTGCGATCGGAGAAAGCTGTTTTGCAGGAAACACAACTGTGCAAAAGCTCGTTATTCCCGATGGAGTGACTTATATAGGAGATTTTGCCTTTGAATGTTGCTCTGCTCTGGAGGAAATTATACTGCCTGATTCACTAAAAACTATCGGAGAAGGCACATTCTCCGGCTGCGCAAAACTTAGTGCGATAGATCTGAAAGACGGAATTGAAACAATAAAAAATGGAGCTTTTCTGTTTTGCGAATCACTTAAAATCGTAGAGCTACCCTCTGAGCTGTGTGAACTGGGACGCTTTGCTTTTTCAAACTGCTCCGGTCTTACCTCTGTTACATTTCGCGGTGATAAGCTCGGAAGCCTGCCCGACAGGTTATTCTATTCCTGTGAAGCGCTTTCCGAAGTCAATATAAACCACACTCTTTCATCAATAGGAAAAAGATCCTTTTCAGGCTGCGAATCACTAAAAAGTATATCTGTGCCGGGAGAAATTGACAAAATAGACGAACAGGCATTTTATAGCTGTTCTTCCCTGACAGAAGTATCCATTAAGGCTGCTTCCACTGCAAGGGATGCCTTTGAGTGCTGTTATCAGCTTCCGGAGGAAATGCTGCCTCCTCCTGATGAGGAAACGATCATTTCTGAGCCGGATACGGAGGAGTCTGAGGAAGTGTCAAAGCCTGATACACTCGGCTCTGTAGCAGGTGACAAAAGCCTGTTTGATGAAGAAAAATTCAGCAGCTATCGCATTATCGGAAACGATGAATTTGCAGAGTGGAGTAAAAAATATGTAGAATTCTGCAAGGAAAACGGTGTCCCCACAGAAAATAATGAATTACTCTATACTCTGCTTTACAAAGGCGAGGTAATTCCCTATTTTCTGGGAATGACATCTGCCGAAAATCATGATCCCGAAATGTCGGAGCAGGCAAAAATAGCTTTCGGTGCGGATTATGAGGAAACCTTCCTTATGATGGATCATGGGCTTTATACCGAGCTGAGCCGTGGCAGAATGTGTGACGATCTTGTTCTGTACAGTGGTGTGTATGACAGTCAGCTCAAAGCTGCGGCTGGAACTGACGATGTACCGACTCTCGAACAGCTTAAAAATTCCATTGGAAATACCTTTACTGATCCGATAATGATAAGCACAACAACAGACATAGGTGTGGCGTGCAATTTTTCTGATACTCTTTTTATTATCTATGCCTCAAAGGAAAGCATGGATGCTCTTGGCGCAATCAGCATCGACAGTATTTTAGAAACAAATGAAAAAGAAATACTGATGTCAAAGAACGCAACCTATCGTATTCTTGATGTTGGTACAATTGCTGTGAAGATGACAGATTATGACGATGAGGAAATTGAACTCTACAGAAATTATGTAAAAGTAGAATTGCTCTGAGTTACATGGCAATCTGATTGAATACAGGCTGAAAAAAGACCTTTCGACACTGTTAATGCCGAAAGGTCTTTTTATCTGGATCATATCACTGACTGAAAATTATAGGTGTACTGCTGATTTTTTCTGTTTTATTACAGATTCATCACTCTGCCTTGCCATTGTAGGTAACACCGTCACCATAGATGGTTGTCCAGTCATTCTTCATTGAAACTGCTGTCCAGCCGTTTTCTTCACAGCTCTTACGCATCTTTTCTGCCTTCTCAGCATTGCCGTTCTCTCTGTCGGTATCGTCACAGCAAAGCATGAATGCAGCGCTCTTGTATTTATTATTGCTTATAACAAAGTTTGCCATTGATGCATCGCCTGAACTGTTGCCGAAGGACAGAACCGGCTGTACGCCGATCTCCTGCTGGATTACTGTTACCTTGTTTGTTTTCAGGTTCTTGATGAGGAATTCTCCGCCGGTAACAAGCTTGTCATCCTGAGTGAATGTATAGTCGAGTCCTGCCTTATATCCCTGACCTGTAGCTACAAGTGATTCATCTGAACCGATCATCTGACTAAGCGGAATATTTATTGCTCCTTCAGCAAGACCTCTTGTGATAAGTCTGTCTGTGCCGCTTACGATATATACTTTGAAATCATTTGCCTGGAGTAGATCTATGACCTGGAGCATCGGCTTGTAAAATGCCTGTCCGTTAGTCATATTGCTGTAGCTTGACATCGGCTGATCTCTGTATTCCTTTACATAAGCATCAAATTCTTCCGGAGTCATTCCCTTGAATGCTGTCGCTACGGCTGTGCCATGCTTTACATCAAGTCCCTTCGGATATTCGCCTGTTTTGAAGTATTCCTCGATTATCTTTGCTGTCTCCTTTTCTTCATCACTTGCCTTATCCTTGTAATCCGGATCCTCCATTACTCTGTGATAGAGCAGCTTATGGTCAAAATATCCCGGATCAGTCTCACAACAAAGTGTTCCGTCCATATCAAATACGGCTATACGGTCCTCTACTGGAATATATGATGCTGACTTCTCATCTGTAATTTCCTTTATGTATTCTGTAAGCTGTGCTTTGAGCGGAGCAGATTCTGTCCACAGTGAGAGAATATCTCCCTGTGATGATTTATCTGATGTCTCAACCTTCTTTATAGCGTCATCAACATTCTTCGCAAGCTCCATGCTCTGGAAATCAGAATTGTCTGAAAGCGTCATATCAAAGCTCGGAGTAATATCAAGCTCTGCCTTTGCACTTGCAAATGAAAGGTTGAGCATATGTCCTCCCTTTGTCCTGTCATCAGAAATGAAATGGAAGTGCCAGCCTGGTGTATTCAGTCCGCCCATGTAGTCCGGACAGTAAAGACCTACTACCGTACCTGTGATATTTTCATAATTGAACTCGCGCTGGTCTGTTTCAAGCGCCTTATCAAGACTCTTGTACGGCTTCTCCTGCTTTATCTCACTGCGTACAAACATTTTCTCAAATGTGCCGCTGACCTTTACAAGATAAAACATATTTTTGCCCTTTTCATTTACGGTCTTGTCAAGCTCCGCCTTGAATGATGCCATATCCTTTATGTCTTTAAGATCAACTGAAACATCACTGTCAAAAAAGCTGACATTTGAGAATGGGACTGTTTCATTTTCATCTGCTTCCTTTACAGTACCATCACCAAGTGCCTGGTAAACCTTGCCGTCAATCACGATCATCTCACCATTGACACCCTCAAATGTACCTATGCCAGTATCACCATGCTGCTTAAGCTCGCTGACCTTGATGATACCATCATAGTAACCCTGAGTAAGTGACTGTAAAAGAGCTACCTGATAAACTGTTTCCCTGTCCTGCGCCGTCTCAGAAGAAGATGTGTTATTTCCTGATTTCGACTCTCCGGCGCCATTATTCTGCTGATTGCAGGCAGAAAATGACATTACCATTGATGCCAGTAAAAGTATTGCTAATCTCTTTTTCATTTCAATTGTCCTCCGTTAAATAAAAAAGTTTATTATATTGAACGGGAATTTTTCCCATTACAGGCTTTCAACCATGTTTTTTATTATCTTTGCACAGTTTGCAGCTGCTTCGGCTTCAAAATCCTTGTATTCAACGATCTCCGTTTCGTCAGGCTTATCCGAAATAGCCCGTATTACCACAAACGGGGTCTTGTTCAGATAACAGGTCTGCGCGATAGCTGCGCCCTCCATCTCACAGCACATTCC
>CACZSM010000148.1 GCA_902783815.1 uncultured Ruminococcus sp. | reverse complement strand
ATGTCGCTTTCTTTTGAATGAAAAGGTCTAAAAATCTCGTTTTTGGTCTGATTGTTCGATAAAAACTTGATTTTTCGATTGTCAGGTATTAAAATATTATTGAGAGGAAAGCGGTTTTATCACCGCATAAATAAATGCAGATGCCGGATGCAGCGCAATTTTGTGTATGCTTTCCAGTATTCTCGTGTCAGAAAAAATTTTTAGGGAGAGAGTTATAATGAATTTTCACGGCAAGGATATAAAGATCTTTACCTGCAACTCCAACAGAGCAGTTGCTCAGCAGATCGCTGCCTGCCTTGGCATCCCGGTGGGAAAATCTGAGGTCACAAGTTTCAGCGACGGCGAGATCGCTGTTTCTCTGCATGAATCTGTAAGAGGTTCCGAATGTTTTATCGTGCAATCTACCTGCGCGCCGGTAAACGACAATATTATGGAACTGCTTATCATGATCGATGCTATGAAGAGAGCCTCCGCAGCAAGGATCACAGCAGTCATCCCGTACTTCGGCTATGCAAGACAGGACAGAAAGGCTAAAGCCCGTGATCCGATCTCTGCAAAGCTGGTCGCTGACCTTATCACTACCGCCGGAGCGGACAGAGTTCTTACAATGGATCTTCACGCTGCGCAGATACAGGGATTTTTCAATATTCCTGTTGACCACCTTGTAGGCGCGCCGATCCTTGCCAATTACTTCAAAAAGAAGATCGGAGATAATCAGGATGATTATGTTGTTGTATCACCTGATCTCGGTTCTGTCACAAGGGCAAGAAACTTTGCAACAAGACTGGGCTGTCCTATAGCTATAATCGACAAGCGCAGACAGAGAGCAAATGTATCTGAGGTAATGAATATTATCGGTGAGGTAAAGGATAAGAAGGTCATTCTTGTTGATGATATGATCGATACAGCAGGAACACTGTGCAATGCAGCGCAGGCTGTTGTTGAAAGAGGCGGCGCTACTGAGGTGTATGCCGGAGCAACACACGCTGTACTTTCTGGTCCTGCCATTGAAAGGATCAAAAACAGCGTTATTAAGGAAGTCATCCTTCTGGATACAATATCAGTTCCGGAGGACAAGCATCTTGATAAGTTCACTACCCTTCCTGTTGCACAGTATTTCGCAGAGGCTATTGAGAGAATTTACGAGGATAAGCCTGTATCTTCAATTTCAGTATAATAGTCTGAAGGTAATAAATATATACGGCAGCTATGCGTCTATCGCATGGCTGCCGTTTTCAGATATGTCAGGGGATATTATAAAAAAAGCACCGGAACATCAGTCCAGTGCTTATTTTTTTGATTTTTATAGAGAATTTCAGACGCTGAAAAGAAGGTTGCCGTAGGACGGATATGGCCATGCCTTTGCAGACATATTTGATTCCATTTCATCAGCGACAGCACGAAGCTCCTGCATTGCCGCAAGAACGGACTCCTTGAAATACATTGCGCTTTCAGCAGCGCCAACGATAGCCTTTGCACCAACAACAGCCTGGTCAAGAGCATCTATCTTCTTTACAAAGCAGTTCAGAAGATTAGTCAGCTTTCTCATAAGCTCTGTCTGAGCCGCAGGAACAAGCTCCGGATCCACAGACTTTACAAGATTTGCTGTTTCAGCAAGATCCTTGATATAATTCGTTACAGCCGGAAGAATGTCTTTTTTTGCCATATCAAGTGCAGTAAGAGCCTCTATATTTATTATCTTGGAATACTTCTCTAAAAGAACTTCACATCTTGAACGAAGTTCTTTTTCTGTAAGAACATTATGCTTTGTAAACAGTCTGATATTCTTTTCACTTGTATAAAGCGGCAAAGCATCCGGCAGTGAGCGCAGATTGAGCAGACCCCTTTTCTTTGCTTCTTCTACCCACTCATCAGAGTAGTTATTTCCGTTGAATATTATCCTCTTATGGTCTTCAAGAGTCTTTTTAACAAGAGCTTCTGCGGCAGCTTTTACATCATCAGCTTTTTCAAGCTGATCTGCAAAGTCCTCAAGGACATCAGCCACCATAGTATTTATCATAAAGTTTGCACAGGCAATGTTTTCAGATGAGCCTACGCTTCTGAATTCAAATTTATTTCCTGTGAATGCGAACGGTGAAGTACGGTTACGGTCGGAGGTATCCTTTGTAAAGTTCGGCAGAACCTCAGCTGTTGTACGCATTACCTGCTTGCCCTCTGTCTTGTATTCCTGACCGCTCAGCACTGATCTCAGTACCTCTGTAAGGTCATCTCCGAGGTACATTGACATAATAGCCGGAGGTGCTTCATTTGCGCCGAGTCTGTGATCGTTTCCGGCGCTTGCAACTGATATTCTCAGAAGATCCTGGTTTTCATCAACAGCCCTGATAACAGCGGCAAGAAATACAAGGAATTCTGTATTTTCTCTTGGGTTCTTAGTCGGGTTAAGGAGGTTTCTGCCGGTATTTGTTGCGATAGACCAGTTGTTATGCTTTCCTGAACCGTTTACGCCTGCAAATGGCTTTTCATGAAGCAGACATACAAGACCGTGATTTTCTGCTACCTTTTTCATTATTTCCATTGTAAGCTGGTTATGGTCGGTTGCGATATTTGTTGTATCAAATATGGGCGCAAGCTCATGCTGAGCCGGTGCAACCTCATTATGCTTTGTTTTTGCAAGTATGCCGTATTTCCAGAGTTCCTCATCAAGATCCTTCATAAATGCGGAAACTCTTGGTTTGATAGAACCAAAGTAATGGTCGTCAAGCTCCTGACCCTTAGGCGGTCTTGCGCCGAAAAGAGTTCTTCCGCAGTAGATAAGATCCTTGCGTTTCTCGTATGCTTTTTTATCGACAAGGAAGTATTCCTGCTCTGGTCCTACCGTAGCGGAAATATGTGTTGTTGTCTTGTCGCCGAAAACACGGACTATCCTGAGTGCCTGTGTATTGATACATTCCATCGAACGGAGAAGAGGAGTTTTCTTGTCAAGAGCCTCGCCAGTATATGAGCAGAATGCTGTCGGGATGCAGAGTGAACCGTCCTTGATAAAGGCGTATGAAGTAGGATCCCATGCTGTATAGCCTCTTGCCTCGAAGGTGGCGCGGATGCCGCCAGACGGGAAACTGGAAGCGTCAGGCTCACCTTTGATAAGCTCTTTTCCGGAGAATTCCATTATAACTCCTCCGCCTGCTGTCGGGGAGATGAAGCTGTCGTGCTTTTCAGCTGTAATACCGGTCATTGGCTGGAACCAGTGAGTATAGTGTGTTGCTCCGTTTTCAATTGCCCACTCCTTCATGGCATGGGCTACGATATTTGCTATATTGATATCGAGAGGCTTGCCGTCCTCTATAGTTTGTTTCAGTTCTTTGTAGGTACCTTTTGGAAGGTATTTTTTCATCGTTTCGTCATTAAAGACCCTTTCACCGAACATTGCAGGTACATTGACCATAAAAAAACTCTCCATTTCATTAAAATGAATTTAATAAAGAAAAAAGGACACCGAGGATCATAAAATGATCCACAGCGCCCTTGCTGTTTACGAATGAATTATAATCCATCTCCGTGAAAATGTCAATAGTCAGAAGAATTTTCGACATTTTATCATATTTATACAATTTAGTGTAAAAAATTTTAGAAGCAAATTATAATCCATATACTATTATATTCATTTTTTGACTTGTGTGTGAAAATGTATGATGAGTCATTATTTCTTAAGGTATCTGCCTATGATATCAAAGTGGCTGTCCTTCTCATTGATATCATATTTTTCGTTTTTGCCGATATCCTTCAGCATTTCGGAAAGCATCTCCTTGCTCATTTCACCCTTGTATTCAGAGTCCCTGACAAGCAGTCCGAAGCCTGCAAGAAGAGTTGCAACAGGTATATTTTTACTGCCGGCTCCTTCTATCTCATCAATAGTAACAGCCTTTGTAAATACCATATTTTCGTTGTCAGGGGTCTTATAGTGTATTTCTATAAATGCAAATTCGCTGCTGTCCGCACTGGAGGATGTGTTTACATAGCGGTTTGAATACTTCTTTTCTGCTTTGCCTCTGCGAAGCTCCACCATCGCTACTACATTATGATTTGATCCGATACCGTCAACAGCCTTTTCAGTATCATAAAATTCCTGCTGAGTCAGCATTCTTGCATCGTATCCGATCAGTCGGTACTTCTCCACGAACTGCGGATTCAGCTCTATTGATATTTTTACATCCTTTGCTATCGTTACTAAATTTGATATCAGTTTTTTCCACAGCTGTTCAAGAATATCACTCGGATTAGCAATAAATGTATAATTGCCATTTCCGTTTCTTGCGAGGGCTTCCATTTTATTATCCTTGAAGTTTTCCCTGCCGTAGCCGACTATTGAAATATAGATGCCTGTTTCTCTTTTTTTGCGTATATACTCCGCAAGACCGCCCTCTGAGGTTACTCCGAAATTAAAATCTCCGTCCGTAAAAATAAATATACGGTTATTTCCATCCTTATTATAGTTATCTTTAAGGAAGGAGTAAGCATTTTCAAGACCCTTGCTGCCGTTTGTACAGCCGCCTATTCCGTCAACGGATATAAGTGCCTTCACACATTCGTCCATATCTCCGCAGGATATCTTTTTTGCAACCGTTACTGTATTATCTGAATAAGCTATTATTGAAAGGTGATCTCCCTTTTTCAGCTTACTTATTATTGCCGCTGCTGACATCTGCACAAGCAGCCATCTGTCGCTCATACTTCCGGAAACATCTATCAGAAGTGCGATATTCTGTTTTATATCCTTATCAGCTTTTTTGCCCCTCAGACCAACGAGCATAAGCTCATTTTCTTTATTCCAGGGACATCCGCCCTTTTCCACCGTTACAGAAAACAACTCGCCGTCTGTTGGTTTTTTCAGTTTATAGTGATACGAATTGATTATTTCCTCTATACGCACAAAGCTTCTGTCGAGTCTTCTTCCGGTCTTTATCATATTCCTGATATACGACCATGATGCAGTATTTACATTTGCAGAAAAAATCAGCTGTGGATTATCAAGCGGACTTGATTCCTCAATTTCCTTTGCATCATGTGTTTCAGCGGAGTTGAATTCCGGCATTTCCTCATCTGCCATAACCGGTTCAGGGCAGGGCATCCCAGGCATAGGCATAGCAGAATCCATTACTGCTCCGCACATAGCTGGCGCTGACATTGACGATCTTGCCTTTGCTGATTTTTGTGTAAATATGCCGCCCATAAAACCATTCGCCTGAACAGCCTCTTTGAGATCATCAACTGGAGATCTTTTTACTCTGCGGTAAAATTCCCAGTCCTCGCTGTATCTTGCACTGCCTTCGACAACGATCTCAGCACCAAAGCAGCTGGCTGTAAGTTTTTTT
>CACZSM010000147.1 GCA_902783815.1 uncultured Ruminococcus sp. | reverse complement strand
GACTTATCAACATAGATCTGAGAATTCAATGCCTGTCTGAACCTGTCGTTCCCCGGATTAAGAAATATTCCCATGAATTACACCTCCTGAGTGCTTCTGTATATATTATAAACTATCCACCCCCACAGTTCAAGATGGAAAATACACTCAAAAAAGAGCACATCTTTTATTATACAGTTTCAGTTTATTTTTTCTGCACAGCATAAGAATTATTATAATCAGGATTCATGACATATTATTACAACCGGGTGTTTTTTTACAATCAATTATTTTATTTTTGGATAATAATATAACAGAGATATATGGTTCATAATCAGTTCGTTATTATTGTGAGATGATCGCCAAAGCAGCATTAATAGTATCAATAATCCGCTCAGCGCCTGACATAATCAAGTACATAAACATAAAAAAAGTAACCGCTTGTTCTCGTTCAAAACTGCGGTTACTTCTTGTAATTATCACTCATGGGACTGCCGTAAATGACAGGTCACAATGTCTGTTTATAGAGTAGTTTTTATTGGTTTGCCTGCTGACTTTGAAAATTCATCGGCACATCAGTTTATAGGTATCAGCTTTTCCAGCTTTTCAGCTGCTGCCTTTGCATCTTCATTATCAAGACCCTCAATAGTACCCTCGTCACAAGCCATAGAATTTTTCGGATCTATTGGGAGTCTGCCGAGTATATCAATACTGTATTCAGCGGCAACATCCTCCAGCTTGCTTTCTCCGAACGGGTAGTATTTCTTTCCGCAGTCCGGACAGACAAAACAACTCATATTTTCAATAATGCCGAGTATCGGAATATCCATCATCTGAGCCATTTTTACTGCTTTTCCAACGATCATAGACACAAGATCCTGTGGGGTCGTGACAATAATAATTCCGTCCAGCGGTATTGACTGGAATACGGTAAGCGGAACATCGCCTGTTCCCGGGGGCATATCAACAAACATATAGTCAACATCCTCCCAGATGACCTCGCTCCAGAACTGCTTTACAGTTCCGGCAAGGATGGGACCTCTCCATACAACCGGGTCGGTATCATTCGGCAGAAGCAGATTTACCGACATCATTTTTATACCACTCATAGTTTCCGCCGGGAATATTCCATCCTCACATCCGGTAGCCTTTTCAGTAATTCCGAAAGCCTTTGGTATGGACGGACCAGTTATATCAGCATCCAGAATAGCTGTGCTGTAGCCCTTTCTGTTGAACATTACCGCCATAAGAGAGGTAACAATAGACTTTCCGACACCGCCCTTTCCACTGACAACACCAATAACTTTCTTGACATGACTCAGCTTATTGAGCTGTTCGTGCATATCCTGCGGCTGACCATTCCTTGACGGGCAGTCTGCACCACAGGAACTGCAATCGTGTGTACATTCTTCTGACATAAAAAAACACTCCTTTTATTATTTGACAACATTTATATCTGTGCTGTAAATTCAGCTTAACAGAGTTAAGGAAGCACTGAGCCGTCGGGCATGATCTATACAGTGATTCCTTATTATCTGCATTACCATTTCAGCCTTATCCGGCTTTTGAGGATATTATATCTCTACGATCTCCCCGTCCTCCCATAGGCGCTCCAGATTATAGTATTTCCTTGCATCCTCCGAAAATACATGAACTACTACATCTATATAGTCAAGCAGGATCCATGTGTCATTTCTCTGACCCTCAACTGATGTTACGCTGAGTCCTGCCTCGTCAAGTCTGAATTCGACCTCATCCGCAAGCGCTTTTACATGAGTGCCGGATGTTCCGGCGGCAATTACGAAATAATCTGCGATCGAAGATATATCCCGTATTTTTATTATCTTAATGTCAAGTCCTTTTTTGCTGTCAAGAGCTGCTGCTGCGAGTTTTGCAGTTTCAAGTGATGTCATTACATTTTTCCTCCGTTTTTATTTCTTTTTTGTAAGTTTAAGATATGCAAATTCGTTATATCCCTCAAAGGTATCCGGCGCGATCGTCTGGTATCTGACTGACAGATCTGATATTGTGAATGCCATTCCTTCAAGGCAGGCTTCATCGAGGTTCTTGTCAGCCAGCTTCCGCATCTTTTCCACACCCTCATAATCGCGTTCAGCAGATGTAAAGTCCGCAATAAAGAGTACCTTATCGAGCAAAGTCATCCCAGCTCTTCCGGTAGTATGGTAGCGGATCGCGTCAAGTATCTCCTTATCGTCAATACCAAGCTCAACCTTCACAAATGCGCTGCCTGATATTGCGTGCCACAGCTTATGACTCGAGCTTTCAAGGGGGGACAGCACGATACCTGCGCGTCTGATAAGTTCCATCTGTTCATCCTCAGGAGTTTCCTTTGTGGCATCGTGCAGTATCCCGGCAAGCTCTGCCTTTTCTGCATCTGCTCCATATTTTTTCGCAAGCCGTACTGCTTCCTTTGCAACATTTTTTGAATGTCTGAATCTTGCCGCTTTCATTCTTTCTCCGATTATCATTTCATAGTCCTTTATAGTCATCCCATCAACTCCAAATTATTGTTTTTCGCAAACGGATCTTCCCTACCCGTCTTTTTCCTTTCACTATTATATCACATTCCTCTCAACTTTGCAACACCATCACCAACGCCTGCCAGGGCAACAGCATTTACTTTAAAGGCTCAAAAAGCACTTTCAAAAAGAAATCTGGATTGAGAGCAGCCATAAACATAATTCGTTTC
>CACZSM010000146.1 GCA_902783815.1 uncultured Ruminococcus sp. | reverse complement strand
GGTATCACCGCACAATTCCCTTAGTCTGTTTGCAAAACACTCAAATTCGCCTGTACCTATGCCGATCAGGACTGAAAGCTTTTTCCATATTCTTTTCATTATGCCTTTATGGTCAGCATCACTCAGCAGACTATTCAGTTCCTCTGCTCTTTTCGGATCCGGCTCCAGATGCTTGTTTAGTCTTGTTCTCAGTTCCTCTGGCATTTCAATATCTTTATTTATTCTGCCCCTTGCGATATCTGCTATCAGAATATCCTTATTTTCAAAAATATATGTCATCATATCAGTGATATTGGACATAAAAACCGCCGCCATAAACACAAGATCCCTGTCGGCAAGCGCATAAAATGCTTTCAGGTACTTCATATCCATAAAATCACTATATTCAAATATTTCCTTTGGAATACATGAAATGATCGGTATTACAGCCTTACCGCTTTCAAGCGTATATGCAGAAATAAGTCCCTCTCTGATATTGCTTTCAGTAGGGTTTGATTCCATTTCAGCAGTAATCAGACCTTTTCCGCAGTGGATACCACGCTTTTTCATTTCCGTTTTTATTATATTGATATACGCTACGACAGTTTCCGTATATGGTTTTGTTGCCTTTTTTACAACAGGTATCCTTTTAGTTTCACCTGTAGATCCGGATGTTTTCGCAAAAAATACTACCTTATCCGAGGTAAGAAGACCCTGCTCACCATTCTCTGCGATCCTGTTGATATACTCGCGGTAATCATCATAACTGGACAGCGGAACCTTATCCTGATAATCCTCAACTGATTTTATCCCGGCAAAGTCATACTTTTTTCCGTATTCGGTGTTACGGTTCCTCCATACAAGATCAAGCAGTAATTTTTCGCTGACCTTATCAATATCCTCACTTTTTTTACGGAGCTTATTACGGCAAATCTTTCCATATGCTGAACCTGCTTTAAGCACAGTATAATTTACGGCTTTTTTTATTAACTTCATCCCTTGTATTCCTCCATCTTATCAACCAGCAACATCTGTTTTTTACTGAATATTTATTTGTGGAGGCCGTATCACGACCTCCACATTAAGCAGTCTTTACTCTATTCTTCCGTGTTTCTTTTTTCTTGAAAACACAGCTATTCCAGCAAGTGAAGTAACTGCGGCTGATGCCAATGCTCCGACAGCAAATGAATCGCTGCCCGTTTCCGGAACATCCCCTGAATATCCGCCGCTTGACGAATTCCTCCAGCTTGTGAACCAGTCTGTACCGTCACCATCATCACCGCCATATGAGCTTCCGGAATTAGCACCGCCGCTTTTACCCGAATCATATTCCTCTCCGGCAACATTTACAAGTATTTCAAAGCTGCCGTCATCAAGATATACGGTAATATCATTTGCACCGTCAGACAGTGTTTCCAGGTAGTACGGGCTAATGGTTATCGTTCCATTATCTATGCTTACGCTCTTTTTATCAGATGTTTTTGAAAGTCTGCCGCCTATCTGAAGAGATACATTCTCAGAATCCGAATTCGTATTTATCTCAATACTTTTCTCGCTGCCTCTGAACCATGTAAATACAGTCCTGTCAGCAACTATCTCAAAAGGTTCTTCTGATGAGCCTTTACTGTCCGTTATAGTTACTGTTACCGGAACAGTGCCATCCTCAAATTCAAATTCAAGCTCATTATCGCCGTCCGGAAGTTTTCTCAGTATATTTGCCATAATACCGACTCTGCCGAAGGTGAGGTAAACACCCTTATCCTTATTTTTAAAGAGTACCTCACCGTCCTTTTTGATACTTACCGTTTTTGACTTTGAATTCGTCTTTACAGCTATTCCGACAAGTTTTCTTCTGTCCCATGTAAAATGATCCTGCTCTGCCGAAATGCCTTCTCCGGATGGTTCTATTGCCGACTTATCCGTAACATTGACTGTTATTTCAAGAACTCCCTCTTTCATCACAAGAGAAAGTTTATTTTCACCGTCATCAAGTCTGCCGAGAGTTTTATTATCTATATATACAAGTCCCTCTGATACAGACATATCCCTGTTTACCAGACTTGATGCAAAGGGCTTTCCGTCCTTAAGCACTGAATAGTTTTTTGAACCTGACGAAGTCTGGATAAATATTCCCGTATCACTGCTTCTGTCCCAGTCGAATGAGGTACTGTCAGCTTCGATCGTATTTTTATTTCCCGGATCTGCTCCGTTATCAGTAACAGTGATATTAACAGCAGCACTTCCGTCATCAAAAACAAGAACGACATTATTCAGACCATCATCAAGTCTTTTCAGCACATTAGGCATAATGCCGACTCTGCCGCCGAAAATATACAGTCCGAATTCCGAGCTGTCGGCGACAACCTCGCCATCCTTTTCAATGGCAACATTCTTTGATCTTGATGTTGTACCTATTGCAATACCGACGGGCATTTTTCTATCCCAGGTAAAATCAGTTTCGTGAACTACAATATCCTCAGGAACATCCGGATCTCCTGCCGTTACATTTACACTAATATCAATTTTGCCCTCTTTAAGCACAAGAGTAAGGTAGTTTTCACCATCACCAAGTCTGTTGAGAGTGGCTGCATCAATATATACAAAGCCGTCACTGACCCACATCTCTTTATTGAGCAGGCTTGACGCAAACGGCTTGCCATTCTTCAATAAAGAATAATTCTTTGCTGATGAATTTGTATGTATCAGTATTCCGTCAGCATTTGTTCTGTCCCAGTCAAACTCCGTTTCGTCAGCGCTGAGGACAAACTCATCCTCTGAGGGATCTGTTTTCTCATCCGTAACCAGAATACTTACAGGTATGATTCCATCGCTGAATTCAAGCTCTACATTATTTTCGCCGTCATCAAGTCTTTTCAGGATATTTGCAGCAATTCCTACTCTGCCGCCGACAACATACAATCCAAGCTCAGAGTTGTCTGCAACAAGTTCTCCATCCTTCGTAATGCGGACACTACCCGAATCTGAATTTGTTTTTACTGCAATTCCGATATGCTGGCTTCTGTCCCACTCGAATTCAGTCTGTTCAGCTACAATATCCTTTATTATTACCGGATCTGTCGGATCTGTCGGAACAGTCGGCTCAGGCTCAGGCTCAGCGCTGTTATCAACTACATTTACACTGACATCAAATTTACCGTCTTTCAGCACAAAAGAAAGTGTATTATCACCATTTTTCAGTCTTTCAAGGAAACTGCTCCCCAGACTTATCTGACCGTCCGCAATTGAAACAGATTTACTTGTAAGCGAAGATGAAACGACAAGTCCGCTTCTGACAACAAAACTCTCTGCAGTAGAATTCGTATTTATTACGATACCCTCTTCACTGCCTCTTTCCCATGTAAAAGAAGTAGAATCCGGGGCAACCACAGGCACTTCTTCCGGTTCTTTTTCTCGATTATCTGTGATCCTTACCTTGATCTGAATTACGCCTTCCATTGTATGAAGCTCCAGTGAAAACTCTCCGACACCCAATTTTGAAAGCACAGACGACGAAATTGTAATACTTCCGTCCTGAACAGAAATACTGCCCCTGATCTTATCCGAAGCGATCACCTGACCGTCTTTAAGCAGAGAAACCTCTCTTGAAGCTGTATAGATCGGCGCAGTGATACCGTCACTGCTGCTTTTATCCCAGTCGAAGGTATAGGTATAACCAATACTTGATCTCACGGAGGAATTCTGCTGATCGTCCGTTTCCACAGCAAAAGCTCCCACTCCCGTACTTCCTACGGTAAAAGCAGCTGCCAACAGGCAACACAGAATCTTTTTTGATTTCATAAAACCAACCACCCTTATAAAATATCATTGGACAATTGAAAGCTACAAAGCCTCCAAAAATGATTCTATACATACATATTACATTGTAACACTAAACTTTTAAAAAATCAAGGAAATGTGCCGGTGCGTGACCGCCGACAATGGTGCTGCGCACTCAGCGGCGGCAAAGCCGCCCGGTGAGCTACTATTGCCATATTCTACGGTTAATCAAGTAGCATCTGTAATTGTATTATTATCTTTGGAAAACTTATATAAGTAGTATAAGAATATAATAGAGATAAATGGTTCACAATTAGCTTATTAATAACTATATTTAACTTTAAATACTTTAGTTCGGTTGTATATCTTGTGATGATGATTAATACATCACATTTAACTTTTAACTTTTAACAACGACAGCGGCGGCGAAGCCGCCCAATGACTTATTGTTGC
>CACZSM010000145.1 GCA_902783815.1 uncultured Ruminococcus sp. | reverse complement strand
TGTCAAAGGTAATCGGAAGGGTACCGGTGGATCAGTCACTGATAACTGTAGAATCGGCTGATTGCTACTGGTGCGTAACGACACCGCTTCCAGGGCTGACACCGACAGTTCCGCTGAATAATAGTTCAACAATAGATCAGACGAAGATAATGGCAGGAAACAAGGTAAATCTGAAGGCAGCCGCAACTGGCGGTTCAAAGAAATACGAGTACGAATATGCAGTATTGGAGCCGGATTATTCGTACTGGAATGTACTAAAGAATTATTCAACCTCAACGACCTGTTCATTCATGCCCTACAGTGCAGGGAAGTATAAGCTGAGGGTAACAGTAAGGGACGATGCGGGATCCAAGACGGAAAAGATTTTTGACCTGACGGTTATTCCGAGTGATCTTACAAACACATCAACGATAAGTAAAAGTTCAGTTGATGTAGGTACGAAAGTAACAATAAAGGGATCGGCAACAGGCGGCAGCAAGTCATACAAGTATGAATACAGTGTAAAGCCGGCTGGATCGATGTCATGGACGGTACTTCGGGAGATGTCGTCATCGGAGTCAGTAGAATACATAGCGAAGCCGGCAGGAAATTGCCAGTTCAAGGTAACAGTACAGGATACCAATGGAATAAAGATGGACAAGGTACTCAACCTGACGGTAAAAGATACACCGCTTGCCAACAGATCCGGCTTATCCAATCCGATAATGGTGCTTGGAAATGGAATAACGATAACAGGAAGTGCAGTAGGTGGCAGCGGCAGTTATAGTTACTCATTCTTCTATAAGAAGGCAACAAGCTCGAATTATCAGAAGCTGAATAAGAAAAACGAATCAGATAATTATGTAGTATTCAAGCCTACAGCGATTGCAAACTACAATATAAGAGTTACCGTAATGGATTCATACGGAAATACATCAGATAAAAACTTCACTGTATCAGTAAAGAAAGCAGCGCTTGCAAACCGTTCAACGGTATCATCCACGAAGGTAAGCCTCGGACAGACCGTAAAGCTTGCAGCTCTTTCCACCGGAGGAGATCCGGGACATGAGTACGCATACGGATATGCGTTAAATAAGGAAGACGCGCTTAAAAATGCTGAATATACCACAGAAAAGACAAAGACCTTCAAGCCGACAAAAGAAGGAAAGTATTATTTCAGAGTAGCCGTAAAGGACAGCTCAGGCGCAAAGGTAGTAAGGACATTTGAGGTTGAGGTAGTATCCGGTGTCAAGAATACATCAACTGTCTCATCAACGAGTGTAAAGGTAGGCACATCAGTAACAGTGAATGGATCAGCGACAGGCGGAAGCGGAAAATATAATTATCAGATACTTCTGAAAAAGCCGGGTGCAGCTGAATGGACAACAGTAAGAGCATATGGCACAAGATCAACTCTTACTACAAAGCCATCAATAAAAGGAAAATATTTGATAAAGGTAAATGTAAAGGATACTGAAACAAATGCAGTATCATCCAAAATATTTACTGTAACAGCATCGTGAGAGAAATAGGCATCGGCAAACAGCCGGTGCCTGTTTGTTGGTAAAAGGAGAAAAAGACATTTTGAATAGTAAGCCATTATATAACAGATTGCAGCAGCACATCAGTCTTGACAGGTCATCATTTCACACACCGGGACATAAATGCTCCGGATTTTTCGGAAGCGGGATGTTGGAGCTTGATCTCACAGAGCTTCCTGATACAGATGCACTGTATGAAGCTGACGATGTAATATTACAGACAGAAAATCTGCTGTCAGAATTATTCAGAACAAAAAGATCGCTTATATCAGCAGGGGGATGCAGTCTTGCAATACAGACAATGCTTCGTATAGCGTCGGAAAAGGGGAGAAAAATAATCTGCGCAAGGAACGCGCATCGGAGTGCAGTAAATGCAATGGCGCTGCTTGGAATAGAGCCTGTATGGATATATCCGAGGGGACAGAAAAACGGATTTACCGGGAGAATATATGCAGAGGATGTAAAACAGGCTATTGATGCGGACAGCAGAATAACTGCCTGTTATATAACATCTCCGGATTATTATGGAGAGCTTTGCGATATCGGTAAAATAGCAGAGGTTTGTCACAGCAGAGGAGTATTGCTACTTGTAGATAACGCGCATGGGTCACACCTCGGATTCATGGAGAATGACCTGCATCCGATACATCTTGGAGCAGATATGACAGCTTGTTCTCTGCATAAGACTCTGCCTGTACTTACAGGAGGAGCAGCACTGAATATAGCAGATGAAGCACTGGCTGAAAACGCAAAAAGCGCGATGTCGCTTTTTGGATCAACAAGTCCATCGTATATGATAATGTCGTCAATTGATATCTGTACGGATTATTTTCTTAACGGCAGCGGTACAGAGGATTACAGACAATGCGAAAGAAGAGTAAGCAGGATAAAGCAGCTTGCAAAAGAAAAGGGAATAGCTCAGCCGGAGGGTATATGTGATCCGCTGAGGGTTACGCTTAATACGGCTTCGGCTGGTATATGCGGTACGGAGGCGCAGGAAAAGTATTTCGGAGAATACGGTATAGACTGTGAATTCTGTGACGGGAAAAATGCAGTAATGATATGTACGCCGTTCAATTCTGAAAGGGATATGAAACGGCTTGAAACAGCAATAAAAGAAATGCCGTCGGGGAGAAATGAAATAACAGTAAATACGGATCTGAATAATGCTCCTGAAAGGGTAATGATGCTTCGGGATGCCGTACTGTCGGATTCAGAGGTAATTGATGTATCAGACTCAGAGGGGAGAACAGCAGCAGATACAGCTTGTCCGTGTCCGCCGGGAGTACCGGTAATAATGCCGGGTGAAATGATAACAAAGGAAGTTATCGAAATAATGGTTGCAAGCGGTATAAAAAAAATACGAGCAGTAAGAAATTAAAAGTGTTGACTACCGTCACACTAAACAATTATTTGATGAAATAAAAGTGCTATTTGGACAAGTGAATGTTTTTTGTGCAAAAATAAGCATTATTTCCATAATTTGTTTGACAAAATGAATTGTAAAGGTTATAATGTATATATAAAGTTGATGTCTGTGACATAACAGATGTTCGCAGCTGTTTAACTTAATTTTATTGAAAGAGGGATCATTATTATGCCAAGAACTAAGAAGGAAACCAAAGCAGCAGAAGTTAAGGAAGCAGCAGTTGAGGCAAAGGCTGAGAATGCAGAACCGAAAAAGGCAGCTCCGAAGGCAAAGGCAGTAAAAGAGACAATCAAATGCACGATCGAATTCGGTGGAAAGAATACAACAATCGAATCAATTGTTGACTCAATCAAGGGCGCTTATGCAGCTGAGGGCAAGACAGAAGCTATCAAGACTCTGGATGTATATATTCAGCCGGAGAACGATGTCGCTTACTATGTCATCAACGGCATTGAGGAAGGCAAGAGCGTAACATTCTGATACTTAGAAACAAAAATCAGACAGCGCATTACTGATAAGGTAGTGCGCTGTTTTGTCATTTGATATATTTGAGGTATTTGCTGTCGTAGGCAGGTTCAAAGCTGTAAACATACAGCTTTTTTTCGTCCGGATCAAAGAAGCCGCAGGCAAATCCGACAGCATAATATGGAGTACGCGGATCGGTTTCTTCATAGATATATTTTTTTCCGGAGGAAAAAGATTCTTCATCAGTGGAATCATAAGTATAGTCATATTTCTTTTTGTCTTCTTTAATATTGAAGGCATATTTTTTTTCAAAGTCAGCGGTTTTGTCAACAAAGAGGTAGCGTATTTTTTCTTTTCCGTTAAGTTTGGTAAGAGTAGCTTTTGCATCATCAATTCCGGAATCCGGGATAATATAAACATAGTCGGAAAAGTTCATATATTGTGTAGATACGGGAGCAAAAGCCCATGTAAGCGCAACACGGTTCGAAAAACTTTTAGAGGCATCATCTTCAAATTTTATAATGCTGTAGGTTTCGATAGAACCATCGCTGTGAGTTTTTGAAAAGCTGTCGATGATCTCAAAGGAAGGAAGCTCTTTTATTTCGAGAGCGTTTTTTATCATATTTTTAGTGTGGTCAGTATTGTGGTCATTGGAGCATCCGGCAGCCGAAAGAGATAAAAGAACAGTCAAAGCGAGCATGAAAGCAATAATTCTTTTTTTCATAAGTTCACCTCTTTTTTAGAAAGAAATAACAACTGTATATGATCATATTATATCATAAAGCTGTCAGAAATTCATGATTTAAAAGATTTATTATTTTACAAAAATAAAGTCATTTATATGGTGATAATTACAATAAATATTATACTCTGATAGATCTGTAAAATGTGACTATATTACATAAAATTAATATAAAAATTGACGATTATTGACAAGTTGATTTTTTTGTTATATAATAACAACAGAAAATCCGTGAAAAAGAGCTACTTTTTGTCGGATTTCACATTTTGAAGGGGATAATCTGAAATAATTTGAAAGGAAGTGTGCCTGGTTGAAGAAAAGATATATACTCATTGATTCCGAAAATGTACAGAACCGTTTGTTTGAGATCATTGAAACATCAAAGAAAACTGACAGGATCATGATATTCTACACTGTTCACCGTTCGGGAAAACTTGACGAGTATCTTAGGTTACATTCGGGCAGGAAGAACATTCAGTTTATCGAGTGCATGACAGGGAATAATGCACTTGATCTCCAACTTATTGGTGTGCTGTCATTTCTGATACAGCGACATAGGAACAGAAGTTTCGTTGTGTATTCAAATGACAAGGGATTTCAGAAAGCGGTAAGTCATTGGCAGAAAATGTACATTGATGTTCAGCTCATAAGTACGGATGAGCTGAAAAAAAGCGAAGAGGATTTTTCGTTTGATGATAAGAAAAAACGAAAGAAGAAAAAAAAGAAACAGCAAAAAACAGCAGCAGTTCCGGTAGTGAAAAGGATAACAGATGACGGTGGAGTTATAACTGAGATAACGGATGACGGAAATGAGGAAAAACCACTGACAGTTCTGGAGGCAGTCGCGCCGCCGGGAGAAGTGTCATCAAAGAGGGATCTTGTCAGGATACCGGCGGAGAAAACAGAGGGAGAAGAAAATGCTTCTGAAAGCGCACATAAGATGAGCAATGCGGAATTCATCCGTGAGATATGCAGGAGCATAAAATCAACGGATCTTTCATTGCTGTGCAGAGTATTGAATGTAGGGTTCGGTACTGAGAATGCAAAGGAGATCTATTCGCACTTCAAAAGCGATGAAGCGTACCGCAGCGAAATGGGTAAGCTGTATTATCCGACAAAACCGCTGAGGAGGAAATCACTTGTGGAAACGGCATTGAAGTACAATGAGCTTGATGCCGGGATCGCAGACGATGTATGCAGATTGATACTTGAAAACGGAACATCAAATATGCAGAAGCTGTATCGCAGCTTTATAAAGAGTATTCCGGGAGAATTAAGCTATCGTCAGAAGGTGTATAAGGTAATAAAGCCTTATCTGCCTGTAATAAGCTCAATTTAAACAAAAGACTGCCGCAGGATAAAAAAGCCTGCGGCAGTCATTGATTTTTTAGCTTACAGATGTGAAACCAGACTGTATAAGCTCACACGCTTTTTTTGCAGCCTGTTCCTCGTCGGAGCCGTCAAAACGGATAATGATATCACTTCCGCATTTGATGCAGGCTGCCATAATGCTGAGCAGACTTTTTGCATCTATCGTGGAGTTTTTGAAAATAATTTGGATCTTACAGTCAAAAAGCCCCATAGCATCTGCAAATATAGCCGCCGGCCTCATATGCAGTCCCTCCGGATTTATGACAGTCAGTTTTTTTTCGATCATTTTTATCGTCTCCTAAAATAATTTCACCAACAGCTTATCATTATACACCATTTAAATTATTTTTTAAACAAATCGTGACTAAAATTTT
>CACZSM010000144.1 GCA_902783815.1 uncultured Ruminococcus sp. | reverse complement strand
GGATCTGTTTGGGGCCATGTGAAACAGGTCTGAGCAGATACACATTTTCATATTTTTCTTCAAGCTGACGGCAGCAGTTCTCCGCATCATTCCTGTCCACGAATATTCCGAAAACAGCCGAACCGCTTCCGGTCATCAGAGCGCCCTCTGCGCCGTTGTCCATCATTACTTTTTTAATACTGTCAATTTCATCCTCTTCGACCACAGCTTCAAACTTATTATACAGATGATCTCCGATGCCTTTCACATTGCCGTTACAGATTGCAGATATGATTTTTTCTGCGCTTTTCGGATTTTCATATCCCAGACTGTCCGATTTTTTATATGCTTCCGGAGTAGATATCCTGAATGACGGCTTTACAGCTGCAATATGACAATCCGGCATATCCGGAAGAGGACTCAGTATCGTACCTATTCCGCCGGCTGTCATTGTGCCGCCGTATATGCAGAAGGGAACATCTGCGCCGATGAGTTCTCCTATTTCTCCCATTTCGTCAGAATCAAGCTCTGTTTCAAAAAGCTGGTTCAGCGCATAGATAACAGCGGCTGCATCCGCACTGCCGCCAGCCATTCCTGCGCCGGAGGGTATGCGTTTTTTGATCCTTATATTTACAGCGGCATCTTCTGTTCCGGTATATCTGAAAAACTCCTCTGCTGCTCGGTAGGCTGTATTTTTGCTGTCGCAGGGGATATCGCTGTCAGAACAGCTTACGGATATTCCTTTACTGTTTCTGTCAACAGCAACGGTAACATCATCATAAAGAGAAACCGTCTGCATCACCATATTGACAAGATGATAGCCGTCATTCCGTCTGCCAGTTATATCCAGGAACAGATTTATCTTTGCAGGAGCTTCTACTGTCATACGCATATTCATACATTCCTCTCTTCCAGGAATTTTTCGATCCTTTCAAGTGCTTCCTTGATATGGTTCAGCGAATATGAATAGGATACTCTTGCAAAGCCTTCTCCGCAGTCTCCGAAAGCCGTACCCGGAACGATCGCGACCTTCTGTGAGTATATCAGCTGTTCACAGAATTCCTCGGACTTCATACCGGATATTGCTATACTCGGGAATACATAGAAAGCGCCCTCTGGTTCAAAGCATTTAAGTCCCATTCTGCAGAAGCCGTCAACTATGAGTCGTCTTCGCATATCGTATTCCTCTCTCATTTTCTCGATATCGCTGTCACCGTGTTTAAGCGCTTCGATAGCGGCATACTGTGCAGTTGAAGGTGCGCTCATTATAGCATACTGGTGCAGCTTCAGCATCTGGGAGATTATCGGCTCAGGGCCAAGTGCATATCCGAGTCTCCAGCCTGTCATGGCATATGATTTTGAGAAACCGTTTACAACAACTGTTCTTTCCTTCATATTCTTTATTGATGCAAAGGAAATATGTCTTTCCTTACCGTAGGTAAGTTCTCCGTATATCTCATCGGAAAGCACGAGTATATCATGCTTTTCCAGAACAGCAGCGATCGCCTCCAGATGTTCCCTTCTCATAACTCCTCCTGTCGGGTTATTGGGGAACGGGAGAATAAGCAGTTTTGTCCGGGGGGTTATAGCAGCTTCAAGCTCCTCCGGAGTAAGTCTGAAACCGTCCTCTGCCTTTGTTCTGATAATAACAGGGACACCGCCTGCCATTATTGTCATAGGCTCATAGCAGACGAATGACGGCTGAGGAATAAGCACCTCATCTCCAGGGTCTATTACAGATCTTATGCAAAGATCTATAGCCTCAGAACCGCCTACTGTTACTACTATTTCCGTATCGGGGTCATATTCGACATCAAATCGTCTTGCAAAGTATTTGGATATCTGATCCCTTAGTTCACCGAAGCCTCTGTTTGGTGAATACCAGGTTCTTCCCCTTCTGAGGGATTCTATTCCCTCCTGACGGACATGCCAGGGAGTTGTAAAATCCGGTTCGCCTATGCTGAGGGATATTACATGATCCATTTCATTTGCGATATCGAAAAAGCGTCTTATACCGGATGGTTTAAGGTTCTGTATTTTATTGTTAAGTAATTTTGAGTAGTCCATCAAAGTATCAGGCTCCTTTGTTCCTCATCTTCCTCATTTTCATAGAAAATCACGCCGCCCTGCTTGTATGTTGTCAGGACGAAGTTAGTTGCAGTTCCGATAACGCCTTCCAGAGTTGAAAGCCGTTTAGAAACGAATTCCGCAACATCCTGTATTGTACTTCCCTTTACCATGACGATAAGGTCATATCTTGACGAAGCCGCGAGGTAAACATCCTCAACATTATCATATGCAGATACTGCCTTAGCAATATCATCGAAGCCAGTTTCAGGTTTTGGAGTAACTTTAAGCTCGATAACAGCCTGAACCCCGGCATCATCGAGTTTATCCCTGTTAATAAGGGTTCTTGTACCCTTGATTATGCCTTGTTCCTTATACTTTTCGATATCATTTGCGACTTCCTCTTCTGTACTGCCAGTCATCGCGGCAAGTTCACTTACAGAAAAGTCTGCATTTTCACTTAATATTTCCAACAATTTATTCATTATGATTATCCTTTCATTTCTAGATTTTATTGTCCACTATTATATAACAAATAAATCCTCTTGTCAATGTTTCCCTCCGCCGGCGTGCCGCCGGTGTCGTTGTTTCTCCTACGCGGCTTCCAGAGCTTAATTATAGTCAGTAACATACATAATGGCTAAAGAGTCAGGTAATTTCTCCATGTCGGCGTCCGCCGACAATGGTGCTATGCACTCAGCGGCGGCAAAGCCGCCCGGTAAGCTACTGGTTCCACTTTCTACGGTCAATCAAGGAGCGCCTATAAATCATTGGGCGGCACACCGGGCGCAGTTTTGGCATAGCCAAGTAAGTTCCCAATGCCATAAAAGCAAGACCGCG
>CACZSM010000143.1 GCA_902783815.1 uncultured Ruminococcus sp. | reverse complement strand
GGGTTCTGTGACGACTGCTCCACTGCAAGGTCAAGATCAAATTCAAAATGACTGTTAGCCTCACGCAGATTAAAGAAAAATCTTGCGGCATCTATTGGTATCTCGTCAAGCAGTGTGACAAGCGTTATAGCCTTTCCGCTTCTCTTCGATACCTTTATGACTTCTCCATTGCTGAGCAGACGAACCATCTGCATGAGTACAACATCAAGTCTGGAGGCATCTACTCCAAGAGCTGTAAGTGCAGCTTTAAGTCTCGGAACATATCCGTGATGGTCTGCTCCGAGGATGTCAATTGCTATATCATAATTTCTCGTAACGAGTTTATCATAGTGATAGGCGATATCCGGAACTACATATGTGGGTATGCCGTTTGAACGCACCAGAACAAAGTCCTTGTCTGCGCCGAACTGTGAAGCCCTGAACCATACTGCGCCGTCCTGCTCATAGGTGTGACCCTTTTCTGTGAGCATTTCAACAATATGCTTTACCTCTCCGTTATTGTGGAGGGTGCTTTCACGGAACCAACGATCGTATTTTATCCTGTATTTAAGCAGATCTCGCTCAAGACCTGCTATATTCAGCGGCAGCGCATAGCCTACAAGTGCCTTTTTCCTCTCCTCTGAGGATGCTTCAACATATTTATCCCCGTATATTGCAGCAAAGCCCTTTGCATGGTCTATGATATCCTGACCGTGGTAGGCATCCTCCGGAAGCTCTACGCCCTCCTTATAGAGCTGGAGGTAGCGTATTTCCAGTGAAAGTCCGAATTTCTCGATCTGATTTCCGGCATCATTTACATAGAATTCCCTTGATACCTCATATCCTGCAAAGTCAAGAACGCTTGCAAGTGAATCTCCGATAGCTCCGCCTCTTGCATTGCCTATGTGCATTGGTCCTGTAGGATTTGCCGAAACGAATTCTACAAGGACTCTTTTTCCCTGACCGTAATCAGAGCGTCCGTAGGAATCGGCTTTTGTAAGTATTTCGTCAAGTACCTCAGCATAGAAGTCGGATGAATAGAAAAAGTTGATAAAGCCCGGACCTGCGATCTCAAATCTGTCAAGATCCGTACCGGAAAGGTCGATAATGGATGTAACGATCTCTGCGATCTTTCTTGGTGCGGCATGGAAAGCCCTTGCAGATACCATTGCAGCATTTGTTGCAAGGTCGCCGTGAGCGCGGTCTGCCGGTGTTTCGATATTGAATGAAGGTATTTCTGCCTGTGGGAGAAGTCCGTCATCCATAGCCTTCCGGAATGCAGCTGTAAGAGCATTTCTGAGAGCTGTAATTGTTTTTGAAGCGGTTGACATATTTTTACCTCCTGTTATTTTTCCGTAGGAGTTTCCCTTACGGTTATAGTCAGCTCATTGGAACTTGCAAGCTCCGCATCTATATCAATTGAGTAATGAACGGTCAGACTTCCGCCGTGTTCGTCAAGGTCAACATTTACCATATCGGTATAAACGCCCATCATTATAGAACCGAAGGGTGTATTATATTCGCATTTATGCCGTCTGCCCTTTTCGAGTATGAGGTGATGATTTTCCTCGCCGCCCTTCATTACGGTAACTACATTATTTTCATCTATACGCACTGTAGTACGGTAATGTTTTTCCGGGTTCTGCGGGTCATACTCCTTATAGGTGATATAGCGGCTTGAACCCCTCTGCACATACGAAGCCGGAGCCTGCAGTTCTATTTTATCTGACGATTCCCCAACGGTCTGTCTGCCGCAGACCGACAATATATAATTTTCTTCCATAATGATCTCCATTCTGTAGCACAGCCTCAGCTTTTGACTACTTTGCAAGGCTTATATGCGTTACTTCGCCTTCAACACTTCTTCCGAGGAATATCTCCGCTGTTTTGCGGAAGCTCTCCACTGTATCGCTGACATAGTAGGAGCAGTGACCTATCTGACTGCTTGTATTGAGAAGCCCCTGTTTTCCAAGAATATTAGCGGCATAAAGTGCAGTTTCGCGTCCGGAATCAATAAGGGTCACATATCCGCCGAGATAGGCAGATATTGCCTTTGATATTATCGGAAAGTGAGTGCAGCCAAGTATAAGAGTATCTATACCGTTTTTTCTTAGCGGTGAAAGATACCTTTCCACTACTAATTTTACTATATCATCCTTTTCGGATATAAATCCATTCTCCACAAGAGATACGAAAAGCGGACATTCCTGCTGATAAACAGACATACGGC
>CACZSM010000142.1 GCA_902783815.1 uncultured Ruminococcus sp. | reverse complement strand
GATCTTACCGCTCTCTATAAGTGTAAGGGTATTTTCCTTGTCATTCACATGGATCTTATCCACCTCAAGAACATCAAGTCCATAATCTCTTATGATCCTTGCTGTACCCTTTGTTGCATACAGAGTAAAGCCAAGCGCATTATACTTCTTTGCTACTGCTCCGATCTCATTCTTATCGGGGTCACGGACTGTGATAAACACACCGCCATGCTTTTTCATTTTATAACCGGCAGCAATAAGTCCCTTGTACAGAGCTTCTTCAAGAGTATTAGCTATGCCAAGAACCTCGCCGGTAGATTTCATCTCAGGACCAAGCTGGTTATCAACATTTATCAGCTTTTCAAAGCTGAATACCGGTACTTTAACTGCAACATACGGCGATCTCTTATAAAGACCTGTACCATAACCCATATCTGTCAACTTTTCACCAAGCATAGCCCTTGTTGCCAGATCTACCATAGGTACTCCTGTGACCTTGCTTATATATGGGATGGTTCTTGAAGATCTCGGATTTACCTCAATTACATACAGCTTATTTTCATAAATAAGGTACTGAATATTTACAAGTCCTTTTGTTTTCAGTGATACCGCAAGATTCTTTGAGGTATTTATTATATTCCTTGTCATCTCATCGCTGATATTCCACGCAGGATATACAGCAATAGAGTCACCTGAATGTATGCCGGCTCTCTCAACATGCTGCATGATGCCAGGTATAAGTATATCCTCACCGTCACAAATAGCATCGACTTCAAGCTCTGTGCCTGAAAGGTACTTATCTATAAGTATCGGGTTTTCTATATTCTGCGCCAGAATTATCGCCATATATTCCTTGATATCGGCTTCATTGAAGGCAATTATCATATTCTGACCGCCAAGAACATATGAAGGACGCATGAGAACCGGATAACCGATCCTTTCAGCAACATCAAGCGCCTCTTCGGTCGTCATTACCGTAAATCCTTCCGGACGCTTTACATTATGAAGCTCCAGAAGCTCATCAAATCTTTCTCTGTCCTCTGCCATATCTATACTGTCGGCAGATGTTCCGAGTATATTTACTCCGCTTTCGCTGAGGTACTTTGTCAGCTTTATAGCAGTCTGTCCGCCGAATGCAACAACAACTCCATATGGCTTCTCTGTCTTTATTATACCCATTACATCCTCATTTGTAAGAGGTTCAAAATACAGTCTGTCAGCTGTATCAAAATCAGTAGAAACCGTTTCCGGGTTATTGTTTACAATAACAACATCAAAGCCTGCTTTTTTCAGTGCCCATACGCAGTGTACAGAAGCATAGTCAAACTCTATGCCCTGACCTATTCTTATAGGTCCTGAACCAAATACTATTATTGTCTTTCTTGTGGAATTCTTTTCCTTTATGAATGCTTCCGCTTCATTATCCTTATCGAATGTTGAATAGAAATACGGCGTTTCAGCCTTGAACTCAGCCGCACAGGTATCAACCATCTTATACACAGGCACCATCGGCTCTGTTATCTTCCTGCCTGTCAGCTTTTCGATAGTTCTGTCAAGGAATCCAAGCAGCTTTGCCTTTCTGTAAAGCTCCTCAGAAAGCTCTCCCTTTTTAAGTTCTTCCTCGCACTTTACAAGATTCAGCAGCTTATCAAGGAACCATTCGTCGATCATTGTGATCGAATGGATATCTGCAACAGATATTCCCTTTCTGAGCGCCTCATATACACAGAAGGATCTTTCATCATCGCAAACGGAAAGCCTTTCCTTTAATTCATCATATGACATTTCTGCAAATTTTGCTGATGCCATTGTATCATGAGAGATCTCCGCACCTCTGACTGCCTTCATTATTGCCTGCTCAAATGTCGGAGCAATAGACATTACCTCGCCTGTAGCCTTCATCTGAGTACCAAGAGTCCTCTTAGCATAAACAAACTTATCAAAAGGCCACTTCGGGAACTTTACAACAACATAGTCAAGTGCCGGCTCAAAGCAAGCGTATGTAGTACCTGTTACAGCATTCTTTATCTCATTGAGCGTATATCCTATGGCTAACTTCGCTGCGACCTTTGCAATAGGATAACCTGTAGCCTTTGAAGCAAGCGCTGAGGAACGGGATACTCTTGGGTTTACCTCAATTACAGCATAATTGAAACTCTCTGGCTCCAATGCAAACTGACAGTTACATCCGCCCTCAACTCCAAGTGCAGATATGATATTCAATGCCGCACTTCTGAGCATCTGGTATTCCTTATCAGCAAGAGTCACTGTCGGAGCTATAACAATACTGTCACCTGTATGTACGCCTACCGGGTCAAAATTCTCCATTGAGCATACTGTGATAACATTGCCCATCTTATCACGCATTACCTCAAACTCAATTTCCTTCCATCCTGCAATACATTTCTCAACAAGAACCTGTGTTATCGGAGAAAGCTCCAGTCCGTTTGCTGTTATCTCACGAAGCTCATCCTCATTATTTACGATTCCGCCGCCTGTACCACCAAGCGTAAATGCAGGTCTTATAATGACCGGATATCCGATCTCCTCAGCAAATTTAACGGCAGATTCTACATCATTTACTACAAGTGACGGTATGACAGGCTGACCGATGCTTTCCATCGTATCCTTGAACATCTGTCTGTCCTCTGCCTTATCTATCGTTTCAGGATTTGCTCCGAGAAGTCTTACATTATGCTTTTCAAGGAAGCCTTCCTTTGCAAGCTGCATTGAAAGCGTAAGACCTGTCTGACCTCCGAGTGTTGAAAGAAGGCTGTCCGGCTGTTCCTTTATGATTATCCTTTTTACTGTTTCAAGTGTAAGCGGCTCAATATAGACCTTATCAGCCATTGCCTTATCAGTCATTAT
>CACZSM010000141.1 GCA_902783815.1 uncultured Ruminococcus sp. | reverse complement strand
GCGGGTAACAGGACTTGAACCTGCACCTCCTTGCGAAGACTAGCACCTGAAGCTAGCGCGTCTGCCAATTCCGCCATACCCGCATATACAATTTTTTTCGATTGCTTTGTTATTATAACAAAATCCTGTTTGTTTGTCAAGTGTTTTTTTGAATTTTATTACAGAAAATTCGTCTGAGAAAAGATTATTTGAAATAATCCTTGAAGTCAGTAAAAAATAATGATATACTAATGTATGTTGGTGCGCTTTCATACACAAACTTGTTGTATGGAGGTGCAAAACCATGAGTAATAAAAAAATCTGTGAGACTGTCCCCTCTTCGGACATTCCCGATCAGCCTGAATTTGATGTTCCCGTTAATCAGGAGGATTTACACACCTGTATCGTTCAGTCGGGCTGTACGATTACATCCTGCGGAGGATATACAGTACAGTGCCTTACAATTATTGGTCAGATCGAGGGACATTTTATCCTTCCGCCTACGAATAAAACCACTAAGTATGAGCATATGATTCCTCTGCTTGTAAGCGCGGAACAGGATCCGTCCATTAATGGTCTTATGATAATTCTGAATACCGTTGGCGGAGATGTAGAAGCTGGTCTTGCAATTGCTGAGCTTGTTGCCGGTATGACAAAGCCTGTTGTTTCCCTTGTACTTGGCGGCGGTCACTCTATCGGAGTACCTATAGCAGTAGCAGCAGAAAAATCATTTATTGCAAGATCCGCTACAATGACTATACATCCCGTCAGGATGAACGGCATGATGCTTGGAGTACCTCAGGCTTTTGAGTACTTTCAGCGTATGCAGAAAAGGATAACCGACTTTGTGACTGAAAATTCCAGGATATCATCCGAAAGATATAACGAACTTGCAATGAATACTGATGAACTCGTTATGGATATCGGTACGATACTTGACGGCGAGGATGCAGTAAAAGAAGGGCTGATCGACAGTGTTGGTACTCTTGCAGAGGCATTTTCGGCACTTTATGGTCTGATCGAAAAAAATCAGAATCATAAAAGAAAAACCAGAAAAAAATCGAAATAGTATATTACTATTTCGTGCGGCAGGTTGACTGCCGCAAAAATATAAACTGGAGGTACATATGGATATATTAAATGCTATTATTCAAGGTATTGTTCAGGGGCTTACTGAATTCTTGCCTGTATCAAGCAGCGGCCATCTGACAATTACACAGCATATTTCAGGAATGGAAGATGAAAATCTTTTCTTTTCTGTTATGCTGCATATCGGTACTCTGGCAGCTGTTGTCGGAGTTTATATCAAACTGATTGCTGGTCTCCTAAAGGAATTCGGACTAATGGTCAAGGATATCTTCACCGGTAAATTCAAATGGAAGGACATGAACCCTAAAAGGAATATGATAATGATGATTATTATCAGCCTTATACCACTCTTTCTTCTCTTTGTGCCAATTCCCGGAACCGATATGAAAGTCAAGGATCTTGCCAATCTTTTCACAAAAAGCGGATACTTTCTTGTTGTCGGAGTGTCTCTTCTTACAACCAGCTTGCTGCTGTTTCTTGGCGACAGAAAAAATAAAAAAACAACTTTAGAATATGAAAAAAAGGGTCTGAAAAGAGCAGGCGGAGCAGGAAGAAAAAAGTATAATGTTGTTGATGCTGTTATTGTAGGAGTTACTCAGTGTTTAGCAGCACTCTTCCCCGGAATCTCAAGGTCCGGATCTACACTTGTTGCAAGTGAGCTGAGAGGGATTAACAAACAGGCTGCACTTGACTACTCTTTCATACTTGGTACACCTGCAATCGTTGCAGCAGCTATTCTTGAAGGCAAGGATGCCCTCTTTCCAAAAAATGGACAGCCTGTACAAATAGATTATCTTCCGGTAATAATTGGTATGATAGTTTCTGCTGTTGTTGGATTTTTTGCAATAAAGCTCTTTAAATGGCTGCTTTCTACAGACAGAATGTATGTATTTATCATATATACCGCAATTGTGGGTGCGATTGTTCTTGTAATAAGTATTATTGAACTTTCAACAGGAATAAATCTGTTTACAAAAGGTGCTCTTAATTTTACTCTTTCGGCTTAAAAAATTTAGTGGGAACAGCGAACGGATATGTGAATCATCCCGTTTGGTTACTCACCTCTTTCGGGCGGCGCTTTATGCGCTGCCCATTATTTATTTTATCCTTGATAATTACGAATTTTTGTGATATAATATGTTTTGTTTTTGAGTCGATATTTGTATATTATGATTTTTTCGAGGTGAATCCGACTTTGGCTGAAAAAAAACAAAGAAATAATAATAATAGTAGTAGTACAAAAAGAAAAAATAATAATAGCACTTTCGCGCAAAAAAAACGCAGAGCTTCAAGTAGTGCAAAAAAAACTACTCAAAGTAGAGGTGCAAATACAAGAAAGAAAACAAAGTCTCGCGCTGAATGGGAAAGACAAAGACGAAGATTAATTGCTGCAATGATTCTTTTTCTTGTTTCAGTGCTGTTCATACTATTATATTTTATTAAAGGTGAGAATATCTGGCTAACCTTGCATCAGATATATATAGGTCTGTTCGGATTTTTTGGATTTGCAGTTCCTGCTGTAACTTTTTACTGCTGCTGGCAAAATGGAAAAGATGAGCCTGCAGAGGATTTTAAATCAAAAATCCTGCTTGGATCTTTTCTTATAATCACACTTGCTTCAATACTTTTTTCTTTCCAGAATAACAGTGCGGATATCGCGGGATATTTCCCTGAACTGCATAAAAGTTTCGTAAATGGATCCAATGGAGCAGGAGGAGGTTTTATCGGCGCTTTGCTCGGAATACCGCTTACAAAGCTGCTTGGATCAGCCGGCAGTGGTATAGTATGTATTCTTGCTGCAATCCTGCTGTTCGCTTTTACTTTTGATGATCTTACTATAGCCTTGATAAAACTATTCAGAAAACCTGTAAAAAGAGTGAGCGAAAATATAAGTGATAGACACCAGATCAATTCCGAAGTCAGAAAGCGCCGCAGTGAAATAATAGAGCAACAGCGCAGACAGAAGCGCGAAGAATTTGTGCGTACTGAGATAGACAGACGAGTATCCGGGAAACCAAGATCCCCAGGAAATCCGGATTACAGAAAAGTAAGGCGTTCTCCATTCTATACACCGGAATCATCACCCCTTCCCCCACCTCCGGAGGAATCTCCAGCACCAGTCAGACAAAAGAAAAAGCGTGAGACTGAACCGCCTGTACAACCGGTTATTCCTGAGACTGACACTCCTGAAATAGAGGATACAGAGCTTGTTCCTGATATTAATGAAGGTGATATTTTCGATATATCTAAACTTCTTCAGGAGGAAAAATCTGAAAACAGATATTCGGACGATATTGTCACTGCTGAGGAAAAAAATGTAACTGCTCCTGAAAGTGAAAAAAAGACAAAAAAGAAAAAATCTGCCGGCGCAGATGATTTTGTAGTTGAACCGGAAAATCAGATAATTGTAGGCCATTATATAAGACCTCCGTTTAATCTGCTTGAACCTCAGCCTCCTGAACAGGAAGCTAATATCTCTATGGAGCTTAATCAAAGCGGTGAAATGCTTATTGAAACACTTAAAAGTTTTGGTGTTACAGCAAGTATAGTGAATATAAGCAGAGGTCCTTCTGTAACAAGATATGAGCTTCAGCCCGCTGCCGGTATCAAAATAAGCAAAATAACAAATCTTTCGGATGATATCGCAATGTCACTTGCAGCAATAGGAGTAAGAATTGAAGCGCCTATTCCCGGAAAATCCGCTGTAGGTATTGAAGTTCCGAACAAAAATGTAAGTATTGTGAAAATGCGGAGCCTTGTTGAATCAAGGGAATTCAGAGATGCAAAAAGCAAGCTGACTGTTGCCCTGGGAAAGGATATTACCGGAAGAACAACTCTTGCTGATCTTGGAAAAATGCCGCATCTGCTTATTGCCGGTTCTACGGGTTCCGGTAAATCAGTCTGCGTAAACTCAATGCTCGTTAGTCTGCTTTATAAATCAAGTCCTGATGAGGTCAAATTTATCCTTATCGACCCGAAGGTTGTAGAGCTTGGTGTATATAATGGTATTCCTCATCTTCTTGTGCCTGTGGTAACTGATCCAAGAAAGGCAGCAGGCGCTCTTAACTGGGCAGTCAATGAAATGCTTAAAAGATATAAAACCTTCGCGGAATACAATGTCAGGGATATGCACAGTTATAATCGTCTCGTTGACAGACAGAATGCGGAATTTGACGAAATGCAGGCTGCTGAAATTCATAATGATAATGATGATGAACGGACTTTTGAGGAAGATGAAATGCTTGCTCAGGCTCAGGCTGATCTCAAAAATAACCCTGATGAAATAACTGATGATGATAAACCTCAGAGACTTACCAAAATGCCGCAGATCGTTATTGTTATTGATGAGCTTGCTGATCTTATGATGGCTGCTCCGAAGGATGTAGAAGAAGCAATTTGCCGTCTTGCACAGATGGCTCGAGCTGCCGGTATGCACCTTGTTATCGCTACACAAAGACCTTCTGTAGATGTTATCACTGGTCTGATAAAAGCTAATATTCCGAGCCGTATTGCTTTTGCCGTAAAATCTCAGACGGACTCCCGTACAATACTTGATACGGGCGGCGCTGAAAAACTACTCGGAAAAGGTGATATGCTGTTCTCCCCTATCGGTACGACAAAACCGATACGAGTTCAAGGATGCTTTGTAGATGATGTTGAAATAGAAAATATTATTAATTTTATAAAGAAAAATAAAGTAGTTGAATATGACGAAGATGTCCTCAGGCAGATCGAGAACAGCGCTATTGCAGAAAACGGAAACGAAGGTGACAATAATGACGGCGACTATGATCCTATGCTTGATGATGCCGTCAAATGTGTTGTTGAAGCCGGTCAAGCATCGACATCAATGCTCCAGAGAAGGTTCAGGGTCGGCTACGCAAGAGCAGGACGACTTATTGACGAAATGGAACAGCTTGGTATTGTCGGACCACACGAAGGCTCTAAGCCAAGACAGGTACTGATGACTTATCAGCAGTGGATGGAAAGAAATCTCACATCCGGCTCTTGACTTTACAGCTTTTGTGTATTATAACAAACGACATTGCTTTTCTTTGTCGTTTACATATATTATTTTGGAGGTAATAGAAATGAAAAGAGAAGGACAAATCAAGGTTGATTCGGAAAATCTATTTCCGATCATCAAAAAATGGCTTTACTCTGACAAGGATATTTTCCTCAGAGAAATCGTTGCCAACGGCTGTGATGCTATTAAAAAGTATCAGAGCCTTTGTACGATAGGTGAAGCTGAAAATGACGGCGCTAAACCGAGGATCGATGTTATCCTTGACAAAGATGCAAAAACCCTTACCGTAAAGGATAATGGTATCGGTATGACAGAGGAAGAGGTCGAGAAGTATATCACTCAGGTAGCTTTTTCCGGCGCTCAGGAGTTCATTGAAAAATATCAGGATAAGACGGATGCAGAAGCCGGTATTATCGGTCATTTCGGTCTGGGCTTCTATTCAGCATACATGGTATCAGATACTGTAGAGATCGACACGCTTTCCTATCAGAAGGATGCTGCACCTGTACACTGGTCAAGTGACGGTCAGAGTACCTACGAGATATCTGACGGCGAAAGAACTGAAAAGGGTACCACTATAATCATGCACATCTCCGAGGACGGTAATGAGTTCTGTGACAGCTATAAGCTGCGCTCTGTACTTAAAAAATACTGTCATTTTATGCCATATGAGATCTACTTTACCTGTGTCCAGGAGGATCTAAAGGATGGTGAAAAACCGGAAACAAGTGAACAGAAGCCGGTAAATATTACTCAACCTCTTTGGCTTAAAGCTCCAAAGGACTGCACAACAGAGGAATATGAGGACTTCTACAGAGAACTTTTCCCGGATATCAATCTTCCCCTTTTCTGGATACATCTGAATGTTGATTATCCTTTTAACCTCAAGGGCATCCTCTACTTCCCGAAGCAGACAGATAAACTACAGGTCATGCCCGGTGAGATCAAGCTGTTCTCAAATCAGGTCTATATTGCTGACAATATCAAAGAGGTTATCCCGGAATTCCTTATGCTGCTCAAGGGCGTTATAGACTGCCCTGATATGCCTCTGAATGTTTCCCGTTCTTTCCTCCAGAATGACGGAGAGGTAGCTAAAATATCAAGGCATATCACCAAAAAGGTAGCTGATAAGCTCGTTTCAGTTTTCAAGAATGAAAGAAAAGAATATGAAAGCTACTGGGATGATATATGCCCATTTATCAAGTTTGGCTGCATAAAGGATGAGAAGTTCTATGACAGAATGAAGGATATCATACTGTACAAGAACCTTGAAGGCGAATTCAAGACATTCTCTGACCTGCCTAAAACAGATGACAACAAGGTTTATTATGTTTCTGATTCTGCTTTGCAGGCTCAGTATATAAAGATGTTCCAGGATAACGGACTTGATGCTGTTATACTTGAACATAATATTGACACTCACTTTGTAACATTCCTCGAATATAAGGAAAATGGTCTTAAATTCGTCCGTATAGATTCCGAAATAGGCGAGGCTCTTTCTGCTAAGGATGACGGGAATGATGATAAGTCTGCAAATGAAGAGCTTATTAATATCTTTAAGGAAGCACTTGCATCTGACAAACTTGAAATAAAGGTTCAGGCACTTAAAAACTCAGATACTCCTGCGATCATTACGATCAATGAATATCAGCGCAGAATAAATGATATGAACAAGCTCTATGGCAATATGTTCGGCGCTGACAACAACAAGGCTCAGGAAACCCTTATTATAAACAGCAGCAATGAAACTGTTGCTAATATCTGGAATTTTGACGCTGAAACTCAGGGACTGCTTTGCAGACATATTTATGATCTTGCAGTTATTGCACAGCGCAGAATGAGCGCAGAGGAACTTCAGGGCTTTATATCCAGAAGCGTACAGGTAATGAATCTTCTTAATGACGATGATAATGAAGAAGACGAAGAAGAAAACTGATTCTTTGAGTATTAATACACTAAAAAAGTCCGGTGACTGTGATATGTCACTGGACTTTTTCCTACCCATTATAGTTTTCCAACAGATACTCCGCAACACCGTCATTATAGCTGTTGCCAATAACCCTGTCGGCTATCTGCTTTACTTCATCTACTGCATCACCTACAGCAATACCCTCATCTGCTGCAAGCAGCATCTCTATATCATTCAGATTATCACCAAATGCCACTACTCTGTCAGCACCGATAATCTGCTTGATTTTTTTCATTCCCTCTGCTTTTGTAGCCCTGCTGCTGAATACCTCTAAAAAATACAGGTCTGAATAATTATCGCTGTAAAGTGTTGGTCTTGCTCCTGGAACTTTTTTGATCTCATTATGTATTGGAAGAAGTTTATCATAGCTATCTACCATAGTAAAATATATGACCCTGTCATCATCCGAAATTCTTATTTTATCAGTCTGAGCAAAACTCTTATAATCCTGATCCTTTCTTGCCTCAAAAAATCTTCGCTCAACTTCATTTGTCAGATGCTCAAATTCTACATGAATTCCATACTCGCTGTCTGCCTTATATACAAATGACATCCTGTCATGCTTTCTCAGTATTTCTGATATTTTCAGTGCTGCCTCCGTTTCTATCGGCGTACAGCCCATATATTCTCCCTTTCCGAGATCGTACATAAGAACTCCGTTAAGCTGTACACACGGAAGATCAGTCTTCAGATCGGACAGTATCCGAAGTGAACTCAGACTTCTTGCCGTCGCAATTGTAAACAGCATCCCACGGCTGCTTAGTTCATTTATTATTTCAGCACTCCTCTTTGTAAGTTTTGCGCTGCGGTCAAGCAAGGTTCCGTCCAGATCTGAAATATACAGCGTCTTCATATCATACCTCCGAATCATTATTCAACCTGTAATATGTTATACCTTCAAATGGAATGGTATCACTGCCGGAAACTTCTGATGAAACAAAATCTCCTTTTATTATGCTTCCGTCTGTCAAATAAATAATTCCATCGCCAAAAGGTTTTCCATCTCTGAACATACCTGTATATCTATGATCCTCATACAGTATGGTTCCCTTTCCCTCCGGTATTCCCTGCTTTGTCTGACCGCTATATACACCTCCGCAATACGGTATTTCAAGCGCATATTCAGGTGAATGTCTGTACAGCTCGAAATCGGTGCTTTCAAGCTCAGAACACTCCCCTATCTCGTCAAGTTCCTTAACAAGCACTCTCATAGGCTTATCCGGCAATCCGTTTTTGAATATACCCTCAAATTCCTTTTCGCAGCTCTCATTCATCAGACAGCCCATACCGCTTCTTGTATCATTACGCATACTTCCGCTGTAAATCAGAAGTCCGTCATTACTGTATTCATTCATATATACAAGCTCATCATTTTTATAAATACAGCTTCTCAGTACCCTGCCGCTGCTTATTTCATTTATCCTTCCTTCTCTTACTCCATCAGTAAACTGACCGGCATATCTGGGTTCGCCGTCGGAATAAAGAATTCCACAGCCATTATATGTATTATCCTTCCACATACCAATGTAGCATATATCTCCGTTCTTATAGGAAATACCACTGCCGCATCTTACGCCATGTACAAATTCACCTTCATATATGAGTTCACCATTTTCAAATTCTCTGCCATTGCCGCTGTACTTTGAATCCCTGAATTCTCCCTCATAAACCTTTTCTCCGGAGCGGTACTCTATTCCCTTTCCGCTGCGGCGCATATCGTTCCACTCACCGCAATAGACAAGCTCATTATCCGCATTATACTCATTGAATATACCTGTAGGCTCACCATCAACAAATCTGCCCTCAGCATAACCTCCGTCTTCAGAAAACAGTCTGCCCATTCCATTATACAGGTCATTTGCATATGTTCCCTTATAGATCACCCTGCCTTCCTTGTCGGTCAATGTACACTGACCACTTGCCTTTCCGCTTTTGAATTCACCGTTTATTTTTGTACCGTCCGGAAGACTCAGTATTCCTTCTCCGTTATAAAGATTATTTCGCCATTCTCCCCTGTAGCATACAGAACCATCTGTATTATATGAAACACCTGTACCTATACGAACGCCGCCTCTGTAACCGCCTGTATAAAGCATATTGCCTTTCATATCGAATTGTGTGCCTTCTCCTGAGAACTCTCCGTTTTTGTATTTGCCGACAAAGAAAGTTTCCTTTTCTGATGAATATGTTATTCCTACGCCGTCTCTTTTCCCTTCGGTTGTCCTGCCAAGATAAACAAGATCACCATTCTTATCAAAGCTGGCTCCTATTCCGACTGATTCATTATTTTCCCATTTTCCGATAAACGCGCTTCCGTCTGCTGAGGAAAATGCTACCCCAAGACCACTTCGTTTATTCTCCTTCCATGAGCCGGCATAGCAAAGCTTTCCTGTGCGGTAGTAATATACACCCACACCATCCCTGCTATCATTCTTATATCCGCCCTCATAGGCTGTTCTGCCGTTTGACATTGCTGTTCTTCCGAAGCCGCTGCGCTTATCATCATCCGTATCACCAATATAGTAATACTGCTTTCCGTCAGATTCTATTATCATCTTATTAATAAACTCATACGGACAATCCTTGAAAAATGAACACATAGATCTGTCTGGATTGTAATCCGGAGTTTCCTCTGAGAAGTTCTCTGCCGAAAGATCAGGCATATTTTCGTTGTCAGCTGTCTCACCAGGCACAATAACAGGTTTCTTTTCTGCCTCATGTTCAACTGATTCATCCTCAGCAGAATTGACATCAGATATTGCAGTATTTTCAGCAGTTATCAACGACTGTGTTTCTGCATTTTCAGAATGATCTTTTTCCGGTATATCAGCTTCCGAAAGAGCATCAGTATTTACTTCAAATGCAGGGACTATATTACTATCCTCCGGAAGCGGAATATAATCTGCGCTTTCCCTCTCAATCAGCTTATTCATGGTTTCTTTCCTCTCAACTGATTCTGAATAGCCGCAAAAATAAAAATTCCCTGAACCAGTACGACAGAATATCTCTGGTTCTCCGGCGATTATATTCAGCTTTTCCGTCATTGCTTTGTCAAGAGCACATTCAAATGGATAAAGTATTTCTATTTCTCCTTTTGAGGTCTTTTTCACTATTACTGGCTTATTACCGTCAGATGACGGAGTAAGAGTAAGATACGGAGTCCTTTTATCGAATGATGAATAATACTCCGTCATAGTCCAGTTATGCTCATTATCGAAATATGCTTTTTTATATGGTTTCTTATCAAGGTCAAGGCTTTCAACATAATATCCCTTGTCCGTAATTATTGCTCTTTCAGTCTGTATGTTTCCAGTCATTTTTTTCCATTTCAGCGGTTTGCCAGCTTCAATAGAAAATGAACACTTAACGGACTGTCCATAGCTTGAATCATTATATCTATTTTTCTGACGCCTGCCGCTTTCAAAATAATTCCTTCTTACCTTGCAAAGCATATCACTGGAATCAATAAGCTCAGCATTTGTATTATAAACTCCATAATATACCAGACCAATATCTGCATTCTGGATAAGTGTGTATTCCATATCATAATCCCCTTTTAATCCGAAAATACATCTATTATTTTACAATAAAACCGTACTTTTTGCAAGGAAAACAAGGATTTTTATAAATATTGTTTTTTATTATTTTATTATAGAAAAAATTGTGTTATAATATGAACATATTGTTGATTGGAGATGATAGTATGTACTATTTACTGCTTGATAATTCTGATATTCTTTCAGCGGAATCAGTAGAAGAAAAAGTAAGTATTTTGCAAAAATGGCTTGATGGTGCCGGGAAATGGGCTATCAGTATGCTGCCTAACCTGGTCAGCGCTATTGTGGTATTCTTTATCGGATGGTGGGGAATAAAATTAGTGCTTGGTATTCTGAAAAGGGCTTTGAAAAGAGGAAAAGCCGATCATACTGTGATAAGCTTCCTTGATTCACTTGTTAAAGCCACACTCATTATTATTCTCAGCGTAACTACTATAGGCATACTCGGATTTGATATCACATCTATACTCACCGCTCTTGGCGCTGCAGCTGTTGCTATTGGTCTTGCACTTAAGGACAGCCTTTCAAATGTCGCAAGCGGTACTCTTATAATACTGAATAAAAAATTCAAGACCGGGGATTTTATCGAAACCGAAGGCATTATCGGAGAGGTCATGAAAATCGAAATAATGTACACTACACTGCGTACATATGACTACAAGGAAGTACTGATACCTAATTCAAGACTGACAAGCAATAATGTAATAAATCATTTCTCGCTTGAATACAGAAGAGTAGAAATACCTGTTCCGATCTCCTACAAAGAGGATATCGAAAAGGCAAGAGATGTAATTATGAAGCTCATCAGAAGCAGTAAGATGGTTATACAGGATAAAAATAATAAAGTCAATGTTGAAAAATTCAATGACAGCAGTGTTGACCTGATCGTATGGGTATGGTGCAGATCTGAAAACTACTGGCAGGTATTTTTCAATATGCGTGAAAATATCAAAAACAGTCTTGATGAAAATGGTATCGAGATACCATTCGGTCAGCTTGATGTCCATATTGATTATCCTGAAAAAGCATTAAAGCAGTCTGCAAAATAAGGAGGAATAAAAATGCTACTTGCAATAGATGTCGGAAATACAAACATTGTTCTTGGCGCCGTGAAAAATAATAATACTATTTTCACATCAAGAATTCATACTGACAAAAATAAAACCGAGGATGAATATGCTGTCATCTTCCGCACACTCATTGAAATACATAATTGTTCTCTGGGCGAATTCGATGGAGCCATAATCTCCTCTGTAGTACCTCAGCTTAATGAAATACTGAAAAAATCCGTAAAAATGGTTATTAACTGTGATCCTTTGACGGTAGGTCCAGGATTAAAGACTGGTTTAAATATCAAGATAGACAATCCGGCAACACTCGGAAGTGATATTGTTGTCGGATGCGTAGCTGCGCTTGCGTATTATCCTAAGCCTCTTATAGTGATCGATATGGGTACTGCAACCACTGTTGTAGCAATTGACAAAAACGGAGTTTACAGGGGTGGTGTTATTTGCCCAGGAGTCCGTACTGCTTTGCAGTCTCTTACAAACAATACTGCACAGTTACCTGATATCAGTCTTGATACTCCTAAGAAGACTATCGGTACAAATACTGCTGATTGTATGCGCTCAGGTGCGGTTTTAGGAAATGCTGCTATGATAGACGGTCTTATCGACAGAATGTGTGACGAAATTGACGGTCAGCCAACTATTGTCGCTACCGGAGGTCTTTCAGAAAAGATCATTCCCAATTGCCGAAAAGATATTATTATCGACAATAACCTTCTCATAAAGGGTCTGGAGATAATATACAACAAAAACAAATAACATACAAAACCGGCAGAGCAATGCTCTGCCGGTCTCTTTCATACTATTTTGCATTTTATGACTGCGGCTCTAAAAGTCCGTAAGTACCATCCTTACGCTTGTAAACTACATTGATCTCGCCCGAACCGGCATTTCTGAACATAAAGAACTCATGACCTATCATATTCATCTGAAGTATTGCTTCCTCAACACCCATTGGCTTTACAGTAAATGTCTTTCTGCGCACTACTGCATAATCCTCATCAGCAAGCTCTTCTTCTGTGTCATCAGCAGCAAATGCTTCTTCAAAGCTCTCTGCCTTAAGTTTTTTGCCCAGTTTTGTCTTGTTCTTTCTGATCTGTCCTCCAAGTATATCAACAACTGAATCCAGTGCATCATTCATTTCAAGCGCCGTACTTTCAGCACGATACAACATTCCGCCATCGCGGATCATTACCTCGACCTTCTGGCGATTCTTCTCAACTGTAACTGTTACAGTTGCTTCGGCATCATCAGAATAGATTTTCTCGAACTTTCCAAGCTTTTTGTAAACACGCTCCTTAAAGTTGTCCCTAAGATTAACCTTTCTGCCTATAATGTTGTACTTCATAAGCCAAGCCTCCTTATATTTGGATCTCTCACACCTGAGATTAATCTTATTATAACATAAATGACTAAAAAATGGAATACCTTTTTAAAAATTTCTGTTAATTTTTCCAAGTTTTTTTCAGCGTATTAATATCCTAACTATATTACTTTTCTACCATTTATAAATACTGCTGAAGGCTTATTCATTATATCCAGCGGATCACCGTCAATTATATAATAATCCGCATCCTTTCCGATCTCAAGGGATCCAACTTTATCTGCGATACCGCATATTTCAGCAGGAACTACCGTAACTGCACGGATTGCCATATTTTTTTCCATTCCCTCACGAACAGCAACAGCCGCACAAAGAGAAAGATAGTTTATAGGTGTTTCCGGATGATCTGTAATAATAGCTGTTTTTATACCTGCTGATGAAAGTAAACCAGGTGATGCTGCCGTCATATTTTTAAGCTCAGGCTTGCTCCTGTCCGTCATAAAAGGACCTGAAAGCACTCCTATGCCGTCCTCAGCAAGATCTCCGGCTATAAGATGACCCTCTGTTCCATGGACTATAACGCATTTTATATTAAATTCAGATGATATTCTCAGAGCAGTGAAAATATCATCTGCTCTGTGCGCATGGAAGTGTACCGGGATTTTCCTGCGCATTACCGGATACAGTGATTCATACTTCATATCATATTCCGGAGGATCAAGGCTGCTGTCGTTATCCGCAGCATCCTTTTCATCTGCATATTTTTTTGCTCTTGCCAGGGTTTCCCTAATCAGCGCTGCCACTGCCATTCTTGTTACGGGACTTTGATCCTTATCATTATATGTACTTTTTGGATTTTCCCCAAGTGACATTTTTATTGCCGCAGGAGCCTTCAATATCATTTTATCTATCCTTTTTCCATATGTCTTTACAGCGGCAATTTCTCCGGCTATAGGATTGGTACTTCCGGGGCTTATAAGTACAGTTGTAATTCCTGCTTCAAGTGCTTGTCTGAAATATCCATCCATAGGATTTGACCCATCTATTGCCCTCATATGAGGTGTTACAGGGTCTGTATCCTCATTGCCGTCATCACCCTCAAAGGCTATTCCTTCCTCGAAAAGTCCCAGGTGAGTGTGTGCATCTACCATTCCGGGATATACTCTTGCACCCTTTGCATCAAAGGCATCCAAAGGACAATCATCAAGCTCACACATTTCACCTATCTCAGTGATTTTTCCATCCACATCCTTGATATAGCCATTTTTTATTACCTTGCCAGATTCATCCATTGTATATATTTCTGCATTGATAATCATATTCTACCTCATTACAAAAACAGGAGAGTTACACATCATAACTCTCCCCTGATATATTATGACTTTTGTGAACTGCCTCTTCTTGAAGATCCGCCTCTCTTAGACTCGAACCTCTTAAGATCAGACATCTTCTCATCACTTGCCTGCTTGAACTTTGAAAGCATATCTTCAAAGCTGGATGGTTCCTGCTTTTTCTGCGGCTGCCATTCAAATGATCCCGGACGAGCCGGCTGCTTTGGCGCAGAACCCTTACCGAACGAACCGGATTGTTTACGATGCTGCTGTTGAGGAAGTGCCTTCTTAATGGACAGTCCTATTTTACCGTCCTCACCTATTGTCATCACTCTGACCTTAACCGTTTGTCCTTCTGTCAAATGCTCTCTGATATCGTTGACATATGTCGGCGCGACCTCCGAAATATGAACCATACCGGTTTTTCCGTCCTCAAGGTCAACAAAAGCCCCGAACTTTGTTATTCCGGTAACCTTGCCCTCTACTATCATTCCCACTTCAAGCTCCATACTAAAAACGCTTTCTCCTCTCAATCTCCGGCAATGTTCACAAATACAACTTCACCGTTTTTTACATAATCCAATTCATCTCTTGCTATCTTTTCCACATAATCCGCATACGCATCCTCATTATCATCTGCAACTGCATCTGCGACCTTTTTAAGCTCCTCATTAGTCTGAGTCTGTGTAAAGATCTTGTCTTCTATCTGAGCAAGTTCCGATCTGGCATTATTGATTTTTATATGCTGATCCACGATCAGGAAAGAAACATACAGTGTTACACCAACTATAAGCACTGCAAGCAGCCAATTCACTTTTTGTTTTGGCTTTTTAGATTTTTTTGTCTTTTTTACAGTACCGGTCTGCATACTGTAACCTCCCACATTCCGATTATGTCAACCGACAAAACCATTATACACCATATAGCTCCTAATTTTCAAGACAAAATGACATACTTTTTTATTTTTTTTCAAATATCTTTTTTCTTTCCCTGAAAACGACAATTTTTCCTAATAAAGCAGAGATTAATTTCCTCATTTTAGTCTTTAATTTCCATATAAAAGACTTTACAGCATCCGTACCTTTAAGGAGTAACCTGCCTGCTGTAAGCCAAAGGAGGATAAATGCCATTATTTCTGCTGCTGCCGAATAAAATCTGATCCTGCCGTCTGTTTGTGACACAGCAAATAAAAAATTTACCAGTGATACGAAGATCATCCATACAATATCACCGAAAAATAATTCTTTCCTTCCCGGCGGAGACAGCTTCCTCACTACACATATTACAATATACATCAATGACAGCGCTATCCCCAGAATAAATGCAAGCAGAAAAGCCGTTGTCTGCTGTTGTGTGGTCAGTTCCAAATATAAGCACTTCCTATCTGAAAAGCTTTGAAAAGAATCCTCCCTCATTCTGTTTATTTTCAGAATAATGCAATTCATTTATTTCACCGTCAATATGAAGTTCTCCGCTTTCCTGACTGAAACTTCCTATATGGAGTCTGCTGCCTTTGACTGTAAGCTCTCCGAGGACAGTTGTAATTATGATCTTTTCATCATCGAATCCCTTTACATCTGACACTCCGTTCATATTCAGATTCTTTCTGCTTTCCATAATAAGGTCATGTTTCTTTTTTGCAATTGTAATTTCATCTGTACTCACTTCTGTACCCCCACTGTATATATCGTTCCTTCAAGATATATGCAGACGGATAATTATTTATGTCATTCAGTTATCATACGGTACATCATTCCGGCTTCATCCTTTTTTGCATATTCATTAATACTCAGGATCTCAGCTTTTATCGGATGTGCTCCCATTGCTATTTCAAGCACATCACCTACTTTGACTTCGTATGAAGCCCTTGCAGGCTTTCCATTTACCGTTACTCTTCCTGCATCGCACGCTTCATTAGCCACCGTTCTTCTTTTGATTATACGGCTTATTTTCAGATATTTATCAAGTCTCATTCTTTACTACCTCCATTAACACGAAAACCGGTCATACGACCGGCTTTCTTACACAACTATTACTTGTTTACTACATCCTTGAATGCCTTGCCTGCCTTGAATGCAGGTACCTTTGAAGCAGGTATAGTGATCTTTTCT
>CACZSM010000140.1 GCA_902783815.1 uncultured Ruminococcus sp. | reverse complement strand
GCGCTTCTTTATTAACCTTAAAGATTTACTCTGATAATATCCAGCCGGAAAGTGACCGCTGCGCGGTCACGGCGGCGGCATGGGTACGCAACTTTCTGACGGCGCAGCGCCGGAGACCGCGGTGAAGAAATCATTATACTATAGAAAGTAGTGAGCGTAGCGAACGAATACGCGAATTGTCCTGTGCGGTCACGCACCGCCGGTTGCAATGTTGGGAAAAGTGTGGTATAATCGTGATACGAGAAAAAAAGGAGGACTGGTTTTGAAAAATATTATCAGTAAAATGATCGCCGCAGCTTCTGCATTAGCACTTGCCGGCGCCGCTGTAGGCTCTCCGGTAGAGGTAAACGCTAAAAATACTATTGATAACGGCGATTTTATATATAGAGTTCTTGAAGATGGAAAAACTGCTGAAGTGCTGAAATATAATGGACAAAGCCTGTATGTCTCTATCCCGGCTTCCGTAAAGGACTATGATGTTGTGTCTGTCGGAGCTGCTGCCTTTCGGGGTAATTCAGAGCTTAAAGAGCTTGAGATCGCTGATTCTATAAAGGAAATACGCTCGTGCGCATTTGAAGGCTGTACCTCTCTGCGGAAAATGAATATTCCCGGTACAGTCGAATATATAGGAGATTCCGCTTTCTCAGGATGTACGGCTCTATCTGAACTTACTATTGACGATGGTATAAAAACAATCGGTGAATATGCTTTCTCCGGATGCACCTCAATCGCATCAATAGACCTTCCAAATAGTATTGATGTTATCGGTGACTGTGCTTTTCTTAACTGTACGGCTTTGTCTGAGCCTAATATTCCACTCGCTCTTCAATACTTGGGCGCAGGCGTACTTGAAAATACAAAATGGATGAATTCACAAAACGGTGAATTTGTTATCGCAGGCGATGGAATACTCATAAGATATACAGGTAAATCTGCTGTAAAAAACATACCTGATACTGTAAAAGTCATCGGAAGCAAGGTATTTGAGAATAACGAAGAATTAAGAGAAATACTGCTTCCGCCAACAATACGCAAAATAGAAAAATCTGCTTTCCAGAACTGCCAGGCACTTGAAACTGTATATATGTCGGATTCAGTGCTTTCAATAGGCGAAAGAGCTTTTTATGGCTGTAAAGCACTTAAAAATGCAGAGCTTGGCAAGGGTATAAGAAAAATTGAACGAGAGGTATTTTCCTGTTCCGGTATTGAAGCAATAAAAATTCCCGGTAATGTCACAACACTGGAGGCTGGTTCATTCCGGAACTGTGAAAAACTCAAAAAGGTAGAAATTGCAGACGGTCTGAAAAAAATATGTGAGTTTTCATTCGGCGGATGCAAGGAACTACGGAAAGTAATTTTTCCCCTGAGCTTGAAAGAGATAGAGAAAAATGCCTTTTCAGACTGCTATTCTCTTACTATGATAGAATTCAACAGCGATACGGAACTGCACAATTCCTCGTTCAGTGAATGTCCGAACCTGCTGTCGGCAGCGTTTTACAAGAATCCTACAAAAATAGAGGATAACTCATTCAATCAGTGTCCGAACCTTACGATCTACAGTGATAATAACCTTTATCTTGAACAGTATGCAAAACGCAACGGAAAGGAAAATGACACAATAAGGAATCTTCCCGGCTTCAACGAAAACGGAAAGCTATATACCGAAGAAAACGAGGTAGATACATCCTTTTCCGGCGGATATACATTTATTATTGTACTTATAGTGATCGTAGATATATCAGTAGTAGCGATAATAAGCGCGTATGTAATGATAGTTGAACCACGCCGCAGAAAACTCCGCAGAGCAAGGATAAAGGCGGAAAGAGAAAAACAAGCCGAGGAAAAGAATAAGACTGACAAGCCAACCGCACAGGATCCGCATAAAAGAAAAATCCGCAGTGCTTCTGCGGAAAAAAAGAATGTACCTGAGCATAACACAAGACCAGTATCAAAAAGACCTCCTAAAAAGCCTCAGCAATAAAAATAATAAAGGGGTTCTCTGAAAACCGGGACACGAATCAGTTTGCGTCCGTAAATTTTTTCGTAGGCGAGGCGGAAAGCCGCAGTAATACT
>CACZSM010000139.1 GCA_902783815.1 uncultured Ruminococcus sp. | reverse complement strand
GAAGTTAGGAGTGTGGACTGTGGAGTTTACTCCCTCCGACTCGCTTCGCTCGCCACCTCCCTCAACGAGGGAGGCAAAGTCCCCCTCACCGAGGGGGAGGGCAAACAGGTATCAGAAAATGGGTATCTGCTGGGTCAGACAGTGGATATTGCCTCCTCCGATAAGTAAGTCCTTTGACAGCAGGGCATCATTTGAGATAAGCCCTGCAACTTTTCTTGTAGGGAACAGCGTACTCAGTAACTCCAGTGCTTTTTTATCGTTTTCATCACCGAACTGCGGTACAATAACAGTTTTGTTTGCTATATAGAAGTTTACATAGGATGCCGCAAGACGGTCGCCCGGATGTCTTGTAGGTTCGTCATTAAAGCGGTCAAGTCCCTGGCAGTCGGATTCCGTAAGGTAAACGGGCTTTGGCAGCAGCAGCTTGTGGACTTTTATTTTTCTGCCCATTGCGTCCTCGGAGCTTTCAAGTATATCCAGACATTCCTTCGAGATCTCATACTGCGGATCATTTTTATCATCAGTCCATGCAAGAACGACCTCTCCCGGAGAGGTGAACGCACAGATATTATCTACATGACCATTGGTTTCATCAAGGTAGATCCCGCGTTTGAGCCATATCACCTTTTTTGCGCCAAGAGTACGGCAAAGCATATCTTCAATATCGTCCTTAGACATATCCGGATTCCTCCCCGGACTGAGCAGACATTCCTCAGTTGTCAGGATAGTACCCTCGCCGTCCGAATGTACGGAGCCTCCCTCAAGAATAAAATGACGCATATTGTAGCAGTCCTTGTCCAGAAGATCACACAGCTTTCTCGCCATTTTATTGTCCTTGTCCCAGGGAAAATACAGACCGTCATACAGACCTCCCCAGGCATTGAAGCCCCAGTCAATACCTCTTATACATTGACCGTTAGTTACAAAGGTAGGCGCAACATCTCTTGCCCAGCTGTCATCACTGCTCATTTCAACGACCCTTACCTGTGACGGAAGGGCACTTCTTGCATTATCATAGTCATCAAAGCGCGCACAGACTATTACTTTTTCAGATTCAGAAATAAGTCTGATAAGCTGTACAAAAGCTCTCTGAGCAGCATAAGCACCGAACTGCCAGGAATCCCTGCGGTGCGGCCAGATGAGAATACATCCGAAGTGAGCTGAAAATTCCGCAGGCATATAGAAGCCGTCATCAGAGGGGAAGTGATTTAATATTTTCATACGGTTCATTCCTTTACTCAAATTGTAATACCAAGGAAGCACTGATTAAATCAGTGTTCCCCTGAAGCTGATTATATCACATCCTTATTGATACTTGAACAGAAAGTGAAAAAAAAATATGTAAAAAATGATGACAAAAGAGATTTAAAGTTGTATAATGTTTTATCGGAAAGGATGAGGTAAATGAACCAGCCAAAGGTTATTTATGACGAAGACGGAAGGATAGTTTATTCTGCCTGCATGAGAAATGGAGAGATATTTGCGGAAAATGAGGAGGGAATTACGCTCAAATATGATGAAAAGAAAAAATTGAGGCACTATAAGTACCTCAATGAAGGTGAAAAGGAGATCATAGACGAAATGTATCCCGTACACAAATGGAAGTTCGATCCGAAGATAAAAAAGTATTGACGGATTCATCTTCTGCTGAAGGGGCATCCGCAGAAGTTCTGTCGGTAGAGGTGGTACTCACCGGAAAGCTCTATAGATCTTTTATAGCCGCCCTTCTTTTTGAAATCGGAAAAAAGATAGGGTACGCCGAATTCCTCGCTGACCTGTCTGCCGATGGAATTCAGGATCTGAGAGTCCTTTTGTGGCGATATTGAAAGGGTAGTGGTAAAGAAGTCACTGCCCTGTTTTTTTGCCTCCCTTGCGGCCTCTTCAATACGCATCCGATAGCATTTCAGACACCTTTTACCGCGCTCCGGTTCCTTTTCAAGACCCTTAGCCATTTCAAAAAAGCGTTCAGGTTCATATTTTCCCTCGATAAATGCGACCTGCGGACACATCTCATTGATAAGTCTTTTCATCTCGTCAACACGGTGACGGTACTCCGTTTCCGGAGAAATATTAGGGTTGTAGTAGAAATCAGTGATATCAAAAAAGTCTGTAAGATATTCAAGCACATAGCTGCTGCAAGGGGCGCAGCAGCTATGAAGAAGCAGTGACGGGCGTTTGCCCGTTTTTGTTATTTCAGCAAGGGTTTTATCAAGCTCAAGCTGATAGTTGATTTTCTGCATATGAAAATACTCCCTTATCAGAGTCTTGACAGGATATCCGCCGGAGTGGTCGCAATATAGTTAGCCCCTGCCATACGAAGCTCCGTTACCTTGCGGAATCCCCAGCTTACTCCTACATTTCTTAGTCCTGCATTTTTTGCTGTCTGTATATCAATACTGCTGTCACCGATATAAAGACAGTCAAACGGCTCAACGCCGAGAGAACTCATCAGCGCAAATACAGAAGCCGGATCAGGCTTTCTCGGAAACTCATCCTTTTTTCCCCATACAGCGGCAAATTTATGCTCCGGGAAAAGTGCCTCTACGATCTTTTCAGCAAAGCTGTCGGGCTTATTTGACAGAACAGCATATCTGATATGCCGTCTGTCAAGCTCTGTAAGCAGACCCGGTATTCTTTCGTAAGGACGGGTCAGATCAAGACAATGCTCTGCATAGTACGCATTGAAATCACGCAGCACAGTTTCCTTTATACTGCTTTCAGTACCCTCCGGCACGACCATTGCGCGGTCAGCTAAAACTGATATGCCGGATCCTACCATCATGCGGTAATTTTTCCGTGAATGTGTAGGCATACCGTTTTTTTCGAGCGCATGATTCATTGCGTCTGCAAGATCGTAAAGAGAATTAATAAGTGTTCCGTCAAGATCAAATATACATAATTTTGTGTGCATTAATGTTTACCGTCCTTAGTATCAGTTTTTGATTTTTGTTGTGGTTTTTTTCCGGATCGTTTGCGGACCGGAGTTATCTCAGGTCTTTCCTTACGGGACGGCAGCTGATTCTTTTCAGTTCTGCTGCCGGAGGGAAGTCCGGTGGATGGCAGTCTTCGTGTAAGCATGAAAAGTATCATGCCGACTGCTGCCAGTACCAGTATTACAGATATTATAATGAGTGTTATGATATCCGACCAGTTTGCAGTGGATACGATCGCAGTAAATGTACCTTCGCATCCGTCGAGGTTCATTGAGAAGCCATTTTCCTCTCCGCGCTCGGCATATTCCGGGGCGGTGTCCTTCGGATGTATCAGACTGAGTGATTCAGCATTATCCCCCTCCTGCGGAGAAAGGAAGTAGTTTACAGGAGTATCTATATTCTTTCCGACAAGCAGTGACGAAAGATCATTGGTATCCTCAATTGTACGCTTTGTACGCATTGTGAAAAACGGTACGGCTGAATCTGAGGATATAAGGTTGCCGTCACCGAAAACATCAGTTATCTTTGAATTAAGCTCTGCGGCTGTTCCGGTGAATGTCAGCTTGCAGACTGCCTGTCCTGCTTCTATGTACTGGCTCGGCATGAGGTCAAGGGAGCTGAAATAGGACAGTGTATAATCCGCTGCCTGCGTGCCTCCGGCTGCAAGGTCATAGCGGAAAAGATATGTTTTTGAAAGCATATCACCGTCAAGCGGAGTCAGTGAGATGTCAATGGAAACAGGAGTATATTGCTTGCCGTCATTCACACGGAGCGTAAGTGACGGTGAAGCTGAATTTATCGTAAAACCTGTAGATTCCGGTTCAGGTATGGAAGCGGCAGTCCATTCAAGATCAGAGTAGATGAGGGGTATTTCCGGACGGGTACCGTCAGATATAGCGTATGAATACTCTACCGGGACATCCTTTTTGTTTTCGGCGATATAGTTTGAAAAATCGAGGGCCTCAGTAAAGGAATTCTGTCGTGCAAGAGGTGTTGAACCCTGTGTCTTGTCGAGGTATTCAGCATCACAGTAAACAGACGCAAGAAGACGGTTCGTATAGCCTTCAAGCTCCTTTATTGTAAGTTCCGTGAATTCAGCGGTATAGATGTAGTGATCCTCTTCAAGCTGCCACGAGGTTTCCGCCGAGGGGTCTGTTATTGACTTGAAATAGTCAGAAAACTCCGTACCGAGGGTATCGTAGGATGTCTTTGATATAGTAAAGGATATTGTTCTGTCGTAGGTTGACCTGCGGTTTAGGGTAGAAACCTTTATTGAATCTATGGGAGCGCCGGAAAGGTTATTTACAGATATCGTAGGAGTTGTTTTTGCGGCTGAATTATTGAATACAGCAGTAGTTGACGGTTCAGTAAATTTCACCTCGATATCATCAGCTTTTTCAGCCTTGGCGCCTGTACGGATGAATGAAAGCAGCTGTGAGGACTGGAAAAACTCCTGTATGCGCCAGCCCTTTGTAACAGGTGTTGACGGGTTTGCAAACACAACAGTAGGCGGAGTTCCGAGAATTCTTGTCAGCTTGCTTGTATAATCCGAGAGGGAAGAAAATTCAAGGGTAAAGGTATAGATGACAGAATCTCCGCTTATACTGTCGTAGGATATTTCCTCCGGACAATGGCGGCGGATGATCGTTTCAAGTTTTTCCGCCTGTTCTGATGACGGCGCGGCTACTGACGGCGGAACAGTCATAGTGATGGTTCTTTTGCCGGAAAAGTTTCTTGAGATGTCGAGGGTAGTTGACAGTTCCAAAGATGACTGTTCCTGTTTATTGCAGGCAGACATAAGCAGCATAGCTGCAAATGCAGCCACGATCAGAAAAGCGCTGATATATTTTTTCATTTTTATCACTCCAACTCTGCGGCGCAGCGCAGTACCGCCATATAGTTTTGATTTCAGGGATCTCTTTAAAGTCTGAATACAGCGCTCGAAGCATCGCTTGGCATACGCCAGTCACCTCGCGGCGAAAGCGTTACCGTTCCGACCTTCGGGCCGTCAGGCAGACAAGAACGCTTGAACTGCTGACTGAAAAAGCGTCTGATGAATGTACGGAGCCATTTCAGTATAGTTTCATCGTCATAATGACCTGCAAAGGCTTTTTTTGCCAGACGGAATATTTTTTGTGCTGTAAATCCGCAGCGCACGAAGTAGTAAAGGAAGAAATCGTGCAGCTCATAGGGACCTACAAGATCCTCTGTTTTCTGGGATATCTCACCATCCGCAGGAGGCAGAAGCTCCGGGCTTACGGGGGTGTCAAGTATATCGAGCAAAGCCGCCTTCAGGCTGCCCTCACTCTGAGAAGCCTCATATGCCGTAAGGTGGCGCACAAGAGTTTTCGGTATTGAGGCGTTTACAGCATACATCGACATATGATCGCCGTTATATGTCGCCCAGCCAAGCGCAAGCTCGGAAAGATCACCTGTACCGATGACAAAGCCTCCTGTTTTATTTGCAATATCCATAAGGACCTGTGTTCGTTCTCTTGCCTGACCGTTTTCGTATGTAACATCGAATGTATTTATATCCTGTCCGATATCCTCGAAATGCTGCGTGACTGCCTTTGAGATATCTATATCCATAAAGCTGACGCCGTAGCTTTCAGCAAGTATCTCAGCATTGCTTTTTGTTCTTTTTGTTGTGCCGAAGCAGGGCATTGTAACGGCTATTATATCCTTTCTGTCCCGTTCCAGCATATCCATAGCGTGAACGGCGACTATCAGTGCAAGTGTGGAGTCCAGCCCTCCCGACAGACCAATAACAACTGTTTTTACATTAGTATGTCTTATTCTTGTTGCAAGACCTGTTGCCTGTATTGTAAGTATTTCCTCGCAGCGTTCTTCAAGATGTGTTTTATTCTCCGGGACGAACGGTGTACGGCTGTAATATCTTTTTATGTCAATATCCCTTACAGGCAGATTGAACTCAACTATGCAGTAGTTATCCTCACCGACAAAAGTATTGGTTTTTGCGCGGTCGTTTTCGAGCTTTTGCAGATCGACATCCGCATATATTATACCCGGCGCAAATCTTTTTGATTCTGCAAGCATCGTACCGTTTTCACATATCATATCATGTCCGGAGAAAACAAGATCCTGTGTACTTTCGCCTATACCTGCGCTTGTATATACATACGCTGAAAGAAGTCTTGCGGACTGGGAGCTTACAAGCATTCTTCTGTAGCCGGCTTTTCCGATTATCTCATCGCTTGCGGAAAGATTAGCTATCACAGTCGCGCCGTTGAGAGCAAGTTTTCCGGAGGGCGGTTCTGCTGTCCACAGATCCTCGCAGATCTCCACGCCGAGTCTGAATTCAGGCATATCAATACACTGGAAAATAACATTCTTTTCAATACTTATCCATCTGGTATCATTGCCGCTGAACATTTTTACAGTTATAAGATCATTCGGAGCAGGAGTAAAATGTCTCAATTCATAGAATTCAGAGTAATTCGGTATGAACTTTTTTGGAACAAGACCCAGGATCTCCCCCCTGCAAATAACTGCGGCACAGTTATAAAGACCTGAATTTGCTCTTACAGGCAGTCCGACAAGTATAACGCAGTCGAGGGAAGCCGTTTCGTCCATGATCCTTTTAAGTTCATTTTCAGCCGACACAAGCAAAGACCTCTGCAAAAACAGATCGCCGCAGGTATAGCCTGTTATACAAAGCTCCGGGAACACTACAAGAGAAGCCCCGTTTTCAGCAGCCTCAACAGCCTGTGCGATAACGGCATCGGCATTATACCTGCAATCTGCGACTTTAATAGTCGGCGTAGCGCTTGCAACTCTCAGAAAACCATCCTTCATAAATACAGATCACTCCTTATCATTGATACAGTCATATGACCTATTATACCACAATCTCCCTGAAAAGAAAAGGAAAATAAATATTTATTATTTGGAGTCCGCAAAATAAAAGCGCCGGAAAGAGAGAATCAGAGAATAACGAATAACGAATAGAGAATAGTGAATAGAGTGAGAGTTTGGAGTTTGGAGTGTGGAGTTGATGGAGAATCTGATTTATGGTTAATATAAACATTAAATTGTGTGGATTTTTGTATAATTATTATAAAATCGTAAAAATTTAAATACGGTGTTGTAAATCGACCAATAATTATGATATTATTGTTGTGTAGAAAAATTTGTCGGCTTATGACGCTTTGGCGTGTATGCCAGGATCTTTTGTTATAGTTCACCGGGGAGTGTGCGTATGAAATATAAATCAGCTAAAATGCTTTTTTGCGGTATAATTGCCGTAATGATGGCTTTGAGTACGGGAACGGCAGTTGTTCATGCTGAACCGGAGGAATCTTCTCCGCCCGCAGCTGAATCGTCAGTATATGAAGAACCTGAACCAAGCTATGAGCCGGAACCGAGCTATGAGCCGGAGCCAAGCTATGAACCTGAACCAAGCTATGAACCGGAACCAAGCTACGAACCGGAACCAAGCTATGAACCGGAACCAAGCTACGAACCTGAACCAAGCTATGAACCCGAACCAAGCTACGAACCTGAACCAAGCTACGAACCGGAACCAAGCTATGAATATGAAACAAGCCATGAGCCGGATCCGCCGCCGTATTACGACCCGTATCCGCCGCCGTATTACGACCCGTATTCCGGCGGAACATCCGATTACTATGAGTATGATGAGAGCTATGATCTTCCGTCAAATAAGACATCAGAGCTGAGTGTGGAAGAGGTTTCCGTTGATACGGATGAGCTTACAGATAATGACTGGGAAAAACTGCGCAGAGAACTGAATAAGCCGCAGCAGTCAAAATCAGATGGGGCAAAGGAATTTGCCTCAATGAAAAATGATGACGGCAATCAGGAAAACGATAGCTGGATATACCTTGTGTTCGGACTTGCATTTGTAGTGATCGGAGCAGGTCTGATAACGATAGTTGTGATACTTGGGATACGGGCAAAAAAACAACAGTATTCTGAGGAAGTGATATCGGCGCATATGGCTGGATGGAAAAAAGAGGATACTCAGCCTATAGACATTAAAAAGAGAAAATAAAGGATGGAATATCTCTGTCGGGAGTCCGGCGGAGTGTTTACATATGAGGTGCCGGCAGCGGTACTTCTGAAAAATCAAAGAATCGGAGGATATGGTACAGATATGGATAAGTCAGAGCTTTTGGAACTTCAGAAAACAGCCTGTAAAGTCAGACTGTGGACAATCGAGGGCGTTTATAACGCAAAGTCCGGTCATCCCGGCGGATCACTCTCCGCAGCGGATATGATGACATACCTCTACTTTAAGGAGATGAAGGTGGATCCGGAAAATCCGAAGGATCCTGATCGTGACCGCTTTGTTCTGTCAAAGGGACACTGCTGCCCGTCACTGTATGCAGTACTCGCACTCAGGGGATTCTTCCCGACAGATGAGATCAAGGTACTCCGTCATATAGGGGCAATGCTCCAGGGACACCCGGATATGAAGGGTACACCGGGAATAGATATGAGCTCAGGCTCTCTCGGACAGGGAATATCAGCAGCCTGCGGAATGGCTCTTGCAGGAAAGATCAGCGGTAAGGACTATAATGTTTATGCAATGCTCGGAGACGGAGAACGTGAAGAGGGTCAGGTATGGGAGGCAGCAATGTTTGCTTCACATAATAAACTGGATAATCTGATCGCAATAGTAGATAGCAACGGCTTGCAGATAGACGGAACAGTAGAGGATGTAGCCGGACTGAATAAGCTGGAGGAAAAATTCAGAGCCTTTGGCTTTGAGGTTTTCACAATGGACGGCCATGATTTTGAGGATATCGAAAATACGAGACAGAAGGCAAAAGCAGTAAAGGGT
>CACZSM010000138.1 GCA_902783815.1 uncultured Ruminococcus sp. | reverse complement strand
TGGGCGGCTTTGCCGCCGTTGTGTGCATAGCACCATTGTCGGCGGACGCCGACATGGGCGGAGTGCCTCCGCTGTCAATTTCGCGATAGTCGCTCGCTGCGCTCCGCTCTGACCAGCAAACAAAAATTGGTCGAGCGCGGTCTTGCTTTTGTGGCATTGGGAACTTACTTGGATATGCCAAAACTGCGCCCGGCATCGAAGATGCGCTGTGTGCGCAGCACCATCGTCGGCGGATGCCGACATGGAGAAATGCCCTGACTCTTTAACCATTATGTATGTTACCGACTATAATTAAGCTCCAGAAGCTACGCAGGAGAAACATTGACACCGGCGGCACGCCGGCGGTCACGCACCGGAGGCACTCCGGGTGAGTTGCAGAAAGGGAAGTAATGTGGTATAATCAGAGAAAAAGAAATGTCGGAGGAGGGAAAAAATGAATTTCGGAGAATGGAATGAATTGATATCTTTCGGTATCAGAATAGCAGAACCAATAGTAGCACTAATCGTTGTATGCCTGAGCTTCGTATCCCTGAGAACCAGCCGCCGCAAGGAAGAACCACTTATCTTCCTTAACGATAAAAATTTGGATCGTTCATATCCTGTACTGTACTGGGAAAATTCTCTCGGCCGCAGCAGAAGCTCGGATATCAGAATAGATGATCCTACCGTATCAAGAGATCATGCAGTATTGCTGAGAAGAAGCGGCGGCTGGTTCATTACAGATACCGGATCAAAATCCGGAGTTTATGTAAACGGGAATAAAACCAATGGCAGATGCCCTGTCGCAGTCGGAGATGTGATCGCGCTCGGCAATACAAAACTTGTCCTGAAAAGAGCTACCGATGCCGAAGGAAATCAGATACACAGAATAAAAAGAAAATATGTTCCTTCTGCTTTTATACTGTCCTTTATCACCCTTTACATATCACTTATGGCTTTGCAGGGAGCTGTGAACCTGCAATCAGTCAAGCCTGTTTTTCCGGCAGCAATAATGGTAGCATTTGTATGGATATTCTATATTGTTTCGAGATTCCAGTTCAAAAGACCAAATTTTGAGCTTGAATCCCTTGCATTGCTGATGTCCTCCACAGGCGTTATGATGGCGGCTGTGCATGACGAAAAACGAGGCTATGTGCAGCTTGCTGCGACCGTACTCGGAAGCATGATATTCTTTTTTATAATATGGTTCATAGAGATCCCTGACCGTGTAATGAAATGGCATATTGCAATTTCCGTATTGTGCATACTAATGCTTGCATCCTCGCTCGCTCTCGGAAGCGTACTGAACGGAGCAAAGAACTGGATAGTTATAGGGCCGCTTTCAGTTCAGCCCTCGGAATTTGCCAAAATCGCATATATATTTGTGGGAGCCTCCACTCTTGATGTATTGCAGACAAAGAAAAGTCTGACACAGTTTATTATAGTATCAGCATTAAGCGTCGGACTGCTTATCCTCATGAGTGATTTCGGAACAGCTCTTATATTCTTTGTTACCTTCCTGATAATATCCTTTATGCGCTCCGGCGACCTCAGAACTGTAATACTTGCAGTAACAGCGGCAATACTCGGCGCACTTATAATGCTGACGATAAAGCCCTATATAGCAGACCGCTTTCTTGCATGGGGTCATGTATGGGAGTATGCGGACGACCAGGGCTATCAGCAGGTAAATTCTCTTGTATATTCCGCAAGCGGAGGCGTTTTCGGAGTCGGACTTTCAAAAGGATATCTGCAATATCTTTTTGCATCCGAAAATGACCTTGTATTCTGTCTTATCTGCGAGGAGGCAGGATGCGCTCTCGCGCTGATCCTTGCAGCGGTCATAGGAGGACTGATGCTGTATGCAAGGGGTATCACAACAAGGAGCAGATCAGCATTTTATTCCATAACAGCCTGTTCAGCTGCCGGACTGCTCGTTTTCCAGACAGCCCTTAATATTTTCGGAGTAGTGGATATACTTCCGCTGACAGGCGTAACATTTCCATTTGTAAGCTACGGCGGATCAAGTATGGCGGCTTGCTGGGGACTGCTTGCATTCATAAAAGCCGCCGATGAGAGAACCTACTCATACCGCATACCTAAGAAAATACCTGATGAAAAAGAATATGTAGAGGTATAGGTCAGAAAAAGAACTGAATTTCCAAAAGGAGGGATCACAATGCGTAAAACAAGATCAAGATCGTTTCCGGTACTTATCATGACATTAGCTTTTTTTGCCGGATTGGTCTATTTTATATGCAATCTTATCAACAATGCGCCGCAGTGGTCATCTGTTCCGTGGAACGGACATATATCCGACAGTGACGGTCTGAGCAATGCCGGAGTTATTACAGATGTAAACGGTGTGGTTCTTGCAAGGTCTGAGGACGGCAAAAGAATTTATAATGATGATGAAAATGTACGCAGAGCCTGTCTGCATATTGTCGGCGACAACAGCATAAATATTGCGTCCGCTGTCCAGACAATGTACCGGACGGAGCTTTCAGGGTATAGTTTCCTCTGGGGACTGGGATCACCTGAAATAGTAAAGCAAAGCAAGGATATCCACCTTACAATAGATTACCGTGTACAGAAGGCAGCGTATGAAGCTCTCGAAGGACACCGAGGTGCTGTTTTTGTCTATAATTATAAAAGCGGTGATATTCTCTGTATGGTAAGCACTCCTGCATACGACCCGTATAATGTTCCCGAGGATATTGAAACCAATGATGAATATGAAGGGGCATATATAAACCGCGCAATATCGGCGTCATATCCGCCGGGATCCACATTCAAGCTGGTAACAGGAGCCGCCGGACTTGAAAACGATCCCAATGTTATCAATTATGAATATGACTGTACCGGAAGAGATAAAATAGGCGATAACTATATTATCTGCTATGCGCCATCCGGTCATGTTGATTTTGCTGATGCTCTTATGTATTCCTGCAATGCCTACTTCGGAAAAATGGCATTCACACTGGGCAAGGATAAAATGACGGAACAAGCTGAAAAAATGGGATTCAACTCACCTGTTGTATTTAACGGCATACGAACAATAAGCAGCTCATATGATGTGAAGGATGCAACCGATAATCAGCTCGGCTGGTCGGGTGTCGGACAATATACTGTACTTGAATCTCCGATAAACATGGCGATACGCTCTGCATCAATTGCCAATTCCGGAGTAGGCATCACTCCTCAGCTTATAACAAACAGTGCCGATCTTTCCCCTGCCGCCAGCGAGAAAACAGAAGACCGCAGAATGTTGAGTACAATGACTGCTGACAGCCTGAAAAAAATGATGCTCCGTACAGTAACAAACTTCTACGGAAGCTACAGATTTACGGAAAGTCTTACAGTCGGAGCAAAAACCGGTACCGCTGAGGTCGGAGACGGCAAAGCGCCTCATGCGTGGGTAACAGGTTTTACAGAAGATGATGATTGTCCGCTTGCATTTTCCGTTGTTGTTGAAAACGGTGATTCCGGCATAAGCGCCGCAATTCCTGTGGCATCAGCCGTTCTTACAAAAGCGGCAGAGGTTATGCGGAATGATTGAAAGTGCTAAGTTATAGTTGGCACAAAACAGGCGCTCCTTGATTGACCGTAGAAAGTGGCAATAGTAACTCACTGAGCGGCTTTGCCGGCGCAGTGCCTGCGCCCTCAATTTCGCGATAGTCGCTCGCTAAGCTCCGCTCTGACCAACAAACGGAAATTGGTCGAGCGCGGTCTTACTTTTATGGCACTGGGAACTTACTTGACTATGCCAAAACTTTACCGGGCGGCGAAGCCGCCATCGAACCGCGAAGCGGCATCGTCAGCAAGGCTGACATGGAGAAATTACCTGACACGGAAAAAATCAGTTATGCCAATAGCTTAATTTGAGTTTTAGAAGCACCGTTGGAGAAACATTGAGAGCGCAGGCACTGCGCCAGTGCGGTCACGCA